>CAZCGD010000224.1:0-5074 GCA_964498105.1 uncultured Streptomycetaceae bacterium | reverse complement strand
CTCGCGCCCCGGATTTCCAAAGAAATCGACCGGGGTCGATTTCTTAAGGTGCGAGGGGTTCGATCTTGTTTTTGTTAATCCTGTAAATCCTGTCTATTTCTTGTTCTACTTGGCGGTCTTGGCGCGCTTGGCGGTTCAATTGTTGTCTTGTAATTTTCTTGGCGGTCTTGGCGGTCTTGGCGCCTTGGCGGCGTGTTCTAATCCACCCGCGCCCCGGAGTCCTTCACTACCTTCGCCCACTTGATGACTTCGTTCCCGAGGTAGCCGCCGAATTGCTGCGGCGTATTGGGCGCGAAATCGAAGCCGAGCGTCGCCAGCCGTTCCCTGATCGCGGGGACCTGCAGGGCGCTGGTGATGTCGGCGTTGAGCTTCGCCACCACCGCTTGCGGCGTGCCGCGCGGCGCGAAGAACGCGATCCACGTGTAATCCTCGTAGCCGGGGTAACCCGACTCGGCGACGGTCGCAACGTCAGGCAGCGCGGGCGTGCGCTGCAGGCTGGTCACCACGATCCCCTTCAACCGGCCCGCCTTGATCAGCGGCGCCGGCGCGGTCACCGCCGCCGTGCCGACGGGCACCTCGTTGGCCACGACGGCGTTGGCCGCCAATCCCGCACCGTTGTACGGGATGTGCGTGATATCAAGACCCGCCATGGTCTTCAGCAGCCGCTCGGCCGTAAGGTGCGGAGTGGTGCCCATCCCGGCCGACGCATACGAAAGTTTTTTCGTCTTTCCTATCTTGATCATTTCCTGCAACGAAGTTGCGGGAAATGATGGATGAGTAAAGATGAGGTTCGGGATCACGCCGCCGTTGATGACCGGCGCGAAGTCCTTCGGTTCGTATCCCGGGTTGCGGAAGAGGGTCACGTTCACCGCGAACGCGCTGCTGTTGACGAGCACCGTATAGCCGTCGGGATTGGCGCGCGCCACCAGCGTCGTCCCGATGTTGCCGCCCGCGCCCGCACGGTTGTCCACCACCACCGTCTGCCCCCACAGCTCGGAGAGCCGCTGGCCGACGACACGCGCCATGATGTCGGTCGGCCCGCCCGGCGCGTGCGGCACCAGCAGGCGCACCGGCCGGCTCGGGTAGCTCTTCGCTTCCGGCGCCGGCTGCGCCGCCGCCGCGCCCGCAAACGCCCAGGTCAACGCAACAACGACGCCCAGCTTCCGCATAGCCCCCTCCGTTAGCGGTCGAGGAGCCTATTATGGCGTGATTGCCCGGCGGCGTGCGCCCTTGTAGGCCGCGGGTCGTAATTCGTTCGAGGCCGTTCAGCCGCTGGCCGGGTCCTGTCGAAACGGCCGGCGCCTGCTCCGCTTCTCCTGACGCTTTCGGGCGATCACTTGGCCACCGCGTTATCCTGACTCAGTACCAGTCCCGGAGAATCGGATCAGTCACCGGCCATTCCGCCACCCGGCCGCGGCTGAGGCATTCGTCCTACAGAGTAGAGAGGGCCCGCTAGACCGCCCCCACCACCCGCCCTGTTCCGCTGACGCACGTCAGCGAAAACCGATCGTGTGCGCCCCGATTGTTTCGCCGCGGGCGTCGTCCTTCGTCCCTCCGCCTTCATCCTTCAGGAGATCGACTTCGGTCGATCTCCTTGCTGCTCGGCGGCGCGTGCTTGGACGCGCGTTTTTGGCCCGGAAACCGGCCTTCTAAGCCCAAAAAACAGCTGCTATTCCAGGTGAAACTTCGTCAATCCAATTGGTTGGGGTGGTCCGACCACAGATCAGCTAACTGGTCGGCAGCATCCCAAAGCTGCTTCTCCAGTTTATGGTTGGCGTCGTCTTTTTCTGATGGTGCTACCCAGCGCATTTGCCTCCCCTGTACAAGCTATTGTGAGCAAATTGTAGCGGACTGACTGCCTTACCAACGACTTGGATTTTTACAGCTTTTGATCTTGGGGCGCCTAAGCGCCACCGAGCAGCTCCTCTCATCTCGCGCCTTCCAGGCGCGGTCGAACCCAGACCGGGGGATGTCGGCGAGCATGTTTGAGCTCGGCATCCGGTCGCTTTCGCGACGGTGGCGCTCACAATCGGGTGTACCGGGCAAGCATCGAGGTGCGCGAGTTGCGCAGCCGCCGGTGTGGGCGAGCACGCGTAGGGTTACCGAAAACCGGGTCAGCCCCGGTGTTCGATATCGCTGACGCATGTCAGCGGAACAGGGCGGGCGGTGGGGGCGGTCTAGTGGGCCCCTTCACAAACTCTGTTTGACGCACGCGCGAGCCGCGGCCGGGTGGCGGAATGGCCGGTGACTGATCCGATTCTCCGGGGCTGGTACTGTCTCAAGACAACGCGACGGCCAAGTGATAGCCCGAATGCGCTCGGGAGAACGGAGCAGGCGCCGGCCGTTCCGACAGGACCCGGCCAGCGGCAGAGCGTCAGACACAATCCCTAGCCGCGGCCGGGTGGCGGAATGGCCGGTGACTGATCCGATTCTCCCGGTACTGGTACTGACTTAGAACCTATTACTGATTCATCCACGGGCCGCCGGCCTTCCAGGTGGCGGCGAGCCTGTTTTTTTGGTTCAATTCTTCGACGACCGGCATGACGAACCGGTGGATTTCCGCGATCACTTCCACAAGGGTCAGTTGGGCTGGCAGCCGGTTTCTTCGAATGAAGGCCTGCCACTGGGTCTTTTTCGGCCGACTATCCGAGAATTCAGCCGACAGCGCAAGAGGAACGGCGTCCGGCAGGGACGTCTTTCGCCTCGCGAACGTCGCCGCGATGGCATCCGACAGGATTTCTGCGTCGAATTCGAAGCGCCTGGAGAGCGCCCACAGATCGTAGAAATCCTTCATGCGGCTGTTCTGCATGCCGAGCACGGCCATCGCATGAAATTTCTCCGCGACGACCGTCTGAACGGGATAGGCCCTCAACTCCGGGGCCGGGAAATCGAGGAGCGCCGGGTATTGAACCCGTTCCGGCCCCGGGGTTACCTTCATGGGAGCGACTCGAGGTAGGGCCGCATGACGTTAGCCACGCGGCAGACTTTTGCGTAGCGCCAAAGCTCCTCCGAGGCAGCGCGCTTGCCGCGCCATGCCTCGCGCAGCGCCTCGAGCGCCACATCGAGCCCGATCTTGTTCCGGTACTTGAAGCAATCCACGACTGTGCGCGCGGGCGATGTGATGCGTATCTCCCGCCCTCCGATCTTCCGGATCTCCACGCCCATCTCCAGCGCGGGGCCGGAGAATCGCACTACCTTCACCGGAAGACCGGTCAGCCGGGGCTTGCGCGCCTTGCGGTCGATAGCGATCCAGACTTCGTGCGGCGACTGGGTGCCGATTTCGTGAAAACGCAGCGCCGACAGCAGGCAGACGACGGCCTGGGGTACGCGGGCGACCACGGCGAGCATCGTGAAATGCTCGTCGGGCGCCCGCTCGGCCACGCGGTAGAGCCCGCGCGAAACCTGTTGCAGCACACCCCGCTCGGCAAGCGCCCGGATGCCCGGGCGGCTGTAGCCCTGTCGCTCCAGCTCGCGGGTACGTGTCAGGACACCCGCCGGGGTTGCCCGCGCCGGCCGCCGGGACTGGACTGTGGATTTCCGTGCCACGGTGGGCACTTTACAAAACGTCGGCACTTATTGTCAATAGCCGACATATTGTTAACAGGGTGGGCGGCGGGGGCGGTCCAGTGGGCCCCTTTTCAAGAACCCGGGAGAGCGGAAGGTCGGGAGAGCGGGAGAGCGGACATGAGGTATAAGACGCTTCCCGCCGCGGCCGGGTGGCGGAATGGCCGGTGACTGATCCGATTCTCCGGGTCTGGTACTGAGTCAAGATAACGCGATGGCCAAGTGATGGCCCGAAGCCGTACGGAGAAGCGGGCAGGCGCCGGCCGTTTCGACAGGACCCGGCCAGCGGCTGAGCGGCGCCTAGCCCGCCAGCGGCAGGGAGACCGGCTTGCCGGTCGCCGAGGAGTGTTCAATTGCGAGAGTCACTTCCAGGGTGGCGCGTGCTTCACGCGCCGTCGCCAATACGCACGGCTTGCCGACCGCGAGATGATCGAGCCAGGCGCGCGTCTCGTTCGCCACCGGCCCCCAGAAATCGCCCAGCGCCCAGTCGCCCGGCGTGCCGCTTTGCAGGAACACCATGTTGACCGGCTGGTCGGGGAGATAGACGTGCGGCACGCCCTTCTCGGAGTACATCATCTGGTCGGTGTGATCGTCGTCGAGGATCATCACACCGCCGGTGCCGAGGACCTCGACCCGCGCCGCGTGGCCGCGTGCCGGGTACGCGTCCGGCAGTGAATAGGCGATGCCGAGATTGACCACCGCGCCGTCGCCGTAGGTAAGGATCGCGTAGCTGAGGTCCTCGGTATCGAAGCCGGATTCCTTCAGTACGCCCTTCTGCCCCCGCGCGAAGACTTCCTTCACTTGCGCGCCCCGCTGGTTGCCATCCAGAAACCAGTTCATGAGGTCCACGTAATAGGTCAGTGCGTCCACTACCGGCGTCGCGTTCGGGTTGCGCTTCAATATGGCCGTCGCCTGCGAGCGCAGGTTGAAGACGCGCGCCGCGCCGCCGACGATGCGGCCGAGACGCCCCTGCTCGATCTGCTCCCTGGCAATGAGGTAGCGTTCCTTGTAGCGGCGGCTGTAGCCGACGCGCACGGCTACGCCGGCCTTCTCGGACGCGCGGATGATCCGGTCGGCATCGGCGAGAGTAAGCGCGATCGGCTTCTCCACCAGCACCGTTTTGCCGAGCTCGATCGCCTGGAGGATCGGCTCGACGTGCGCCCCCTCGCTGGAAGAGACGATGACTGCATTGACTTCAGGACGGGAGATGACCGCGGCGTTGTCGCCCGAATGAAACTGCGCGCCGGTTTTCTGCGCCAGGTCGCGCGCCCGCGCCGGTTCCGCGTCCGACACCGCCAGGAACCGGACTCCGGGATGCTCGGACGCGAGCCGCGCGCGCAAGCCCCCGATGCGACCGGCGCCGATCACGGCGATTCCCAATTCCTTGCGTTCGATGGCGGCTTCCTCCCTCGCGTGATTCTACTTAGTTCGCGCTCAACCCGGCGGTCTTTGCGAGACGAGTCCATTTCGCAATCTCGCGGGCGAGGAACTCGTCGAGCGCCTGCGGCGT
>CAZCGD010000223.1:0-2214 GCA_964498105.1 uncultured Streptomycetaceae bacterium | reverse complement strand
GAGTTCGAGTATCGCTTCAACACGCGGACCGCGCTCGGGGTTGACGATGAGCAGCGCGCCGAAACCGTCATCGCTCAGGTCGTCGGTAAGCGCCTGACCTACAAGGCCGCTGATAGGACCGGCGCCGTTTGAGGATCAGCTTGCGCGCTGGATTAGGCGAAGGCGTGGGGTTCAGGCGCGCCGACTACAAGCCAAACGGAGAAACCGAGGATGACGGAAGATCGGTACCTGGAGCTTTATATCACGGGAAGTGAGTTGGCCGACATTCTCGAAATGTTTGCGATCGATTTAATGATGACCCTCGCGCCTCAGACTGGCGACGAAAAGCTTGAGGCATTGTCCAATCATTTGCTGGACACGGCGAACATGCTTTCGGCGCCCGGTCCGCGCAAGGCGGTTCTGCTCGCGCTGGCGCAGCGCCTCATCAAGAGTGAGGGGCCGGCGAACCCCTGATATGATCTCGACTGCCAGTTGTTTGCGCAGAATCAGTGCGGGGTTCATTCAGCAATAGTAATGCCCTGCGTCATGGCGCGGGGTTTAACGCGGCTGATTGGCTTCCTCACTAGTCACGCATCGAAACGTCACATCGCTGCTGCCCTGCGTGAATTGAGAATCCATCTGGGCGTCCGTGACCATCGCCTGCTTGCCTTGCTGGGCGCAGTACTCGTTCGCCGTGCGGATCGCCTCGGCGCGCGCCGTTCCCGCGCCCCCGAAGCTTGTTATGGCCGTGGTCGTAATGCGGTAAGTGTCCGGCGCCACCTGAAAAACGCCGCTCGATGACGCGCACGCGCTGAGCGCCAGAGCCGCTCCAGCCGCCAATAGATAACGCATCAGCCCCTCCTTTTGAATGAATCCGCAAACCAGGCTACACTTTCATACTATGCCCGCCAAGAAGCCCCCCGACCCGAACGAGACGCCGCAGAAAGAGCGCTTCATAGAAGCCGCGAAAAAAGCCGAAGTGGACGAAGCGAAATTCCACCGCGCGCTAAAGCAGATTCTACCGGCACCGAAGAAGCCGAAGCGCTAGGCGAACGCCAGATTGAACATGGTCACGTTGTAGGGTTGAATCTCCACCGTCACAATCGCCTTGGCATATCGCGGGCCAGCGCCATCCGGAACGTCAAGTAACGTGTCCGTTTCGACGGTCAGTTCAGTGATCAGTTTATCGTCATCCAGCAGGCAGTAGAATGGGGTCTCGCCTTCTGCGGGATGCGGATGCTCTCGCAGCTCAATCCCGTTCTGTGGGCGGCGAAGGCCATCAATCAGGGTCTTAATGCGATTGTCCAGATCACCGGCCGCAATAACGCCACTGCCGGGAAAGTCTTGGCGCAACAGCAGTACGTTGATTGCGCACCGCAGCGACCAACGTTCCAATACCAGCGGCACAAAGATGTATCCGAATGCGTGATAGTTGGCTGCCACTGCATCAGCCAGAGGGATGCGAGTCCCCCCGTGTTCGCCCCCGTCATAGTCAGGCTCAGCGGGTGAAACCGCCGGTTTGAAGTCGTCAAGATAAACCGTGTGCGTGCTCAAGAACTTGTTCCTCGCCCACAGCCGTTTGAGCTGCTCATGGAACACCTTCCGGATAGACTGCTTGTGCTCCGCCAGCTTGTCTGGATTGCCCGTGAGCGGGTCCAATCCGCTGGGCCGCAATTCGCCTTCGTAGATCAGCCGGAAGCGCATGAGTTCGCTTTCTAACGGGCGATCCTCAAGCGGGGTCAGATAGACCCTGACACCATTTGGGGAGGTCACCTAAGACCCCCACTTATAGCGGCTGGTTTGTAAGGTGCAATATTGTGACCCAGGGCACAGGGGTAACCCAAAGGGATTAGGCCGGCGCGGCGTCTGGTTCACCGCGTGACACCACGCTCGCCACGACCAGATCGCCAGTGACGTTCAACGTGGTCCGGCACATGTCCAGGAAGCGGTCGACGCCCAGGATGAGTCCCATGCCTTCGGCGGGGATGCCGACCGACTGCGCGACGATCATCACCATCGGGAGCGACCCGCCGGGCACCCCCGCGGTCCCGATACCCGCGACCACGGACATGAGCATGACCCGAACCTGCTGGCCCGCGTCCAGGTCCAGGCCGTAGACCTGCGCGAGGAACAGCACCGTGACCCCTTCGAAGAGCGCCGTGCCGTTTTGGTTCGCGGTGGACCCCACGGTCAGGACGAAGCGCGAGATGTTCGGGGGGATGTGAAGCGTCCGCT
>CAZCGD010000222.1:0-26548 GCA_964498105.1 uncultured Streptomycetaceae bacterium | reverse complement strand
ATCACCGTGGAGAACTGGCTCACGCTCGCCAGGCGGATCAACGAAATCCTCTCCCAGGAGTCCGAGGTCAAGGGCGTGGTCGTCACCCACGGCTCGAACACGGTGGAGGAAACCAGCTACTTCCTGAGCCTGACGGTCAAGAGCGACAAGCCGGTGGTGCTCACCGCCGCCCAGCGCCAATTCACGACTCTGAGCTCAGACAGCCCGAAGAATTTCCTACAGGCGGTGCGGGTCGCGGCCAGCGACGAGGCCAGGGGAAAAGGCGCGCTCGTGGTCGCCAACGACGTGATCAATGCCGCGCGGGACGTTTCGAAGAACATTACGTACCGGCTGGAGACCTACAGCAGCCGCGACATCGGCGCCCTGGGCTTCATCGACGAAGATCGGCTCACTTTCTATCGCTTGCCGGTGAAGCAGCACACCAATGCCACCCCTTTTAGCGTCGATCACCTCCAGAAGCTGCCCCGCGTGGACATCATCTACACTTATGCGGGCGCGGATGGCACGCTGATCGAAGCCGCTGTCGCCGGCGGCGCGGAAGGAATCGTGATTGCCGGATTCCCCACCGGCTCGGGCACGCCCGCCATGGATGAAGCGGTCAAGCGCGTTTCCGCCAAAGGAATCCCGGTGGTGATGACCAATCGGGGCGGGATGGGGCGGGTGATCGATACCCGGCCCAAGGAAAAGCGCCCTCTCATCTGGGGCGATAACCTGACGCCGGTAAAAGCCAGGATTCTCTTGATGCTGGCCTTGACGACGACCAAGGATCCCGGCGAGTTCCAGCGGATATTCCAGCAGTACTAAGTACTCCAGCCATTGTGCTGCGATAAATCGAGGCGATGCAGATGAAACCCGCGCTCTTGCTTGCCGTTACTGCTCTCGTTTTCGCCGTTATCCCGGGTGCATCCGCCCAGAAGTATCCAACCAAGCCGATACGCCTGATCGCGCCGTTTCCGCCCGGCGGCGGCACGGACATCCTGTCCCGGATCCTCGCGGGGCCGGTGTCCGAAGCGCTCGGACAAACCGTCATCGTGGATAACCGGCCGGGCGCGGGCGGCGCCGTTGGCGCCGAGATCGCGGCGCGCGCCGAGCCCGACGGCTACACATTGGTCACGGTCTCCAGCAGCTACACCGCGACCGCGGCGTACCATAAGGTTCCCTACGACCCGGTGAACGGCATCCAGCCGGTCATCCTGCTCGGCACCACGGGGCTGGTCATGACCGTGCACCCCTCGGTGCCGGCGAAGAGCGTGAAGGAGCTCATCGCGCACGCAAAAGCCAATCCCGGCCGGCTCAACTATGCCACCGTCGGTATCGGCAGCGTCGTCCACCTTGGCCACGAGCAATTGAAGCTGCTGGCCGGCATCGACATCGTCCACGTCCCTTACAAGGGCGGCGGCCCGGCCCTGACCGCGATCGTCGGCGGCGAGTCGCAGCTCACCATGATCAGCATGGTGCCCACCCTCCCGCACGTGCGGGCGGGCCGGCTGCGCGCGCTCGGCGTCACCACGCCCAAACGCATGAGCCCGCTGCCCGACGTGCCAAGCATCAACGAGACCGTGCCCGGTTTCGACCTCATCCACTGGTATGGCATCTGGGGCCCGAAGGGCCTGCGCGGAGACATCGTGGCGCGCTGGAACAAGGAGGTGGCGAAAGTGCTGCTCACCGACCAGATGAAGCGCCAGATGCAGAGTGAAGGGCTCGATACCGCCGGCGGGCCGCCGGAGGAGTTGCGGAACATCGTCCGCCGCGACGTGGAAAAATGGCGACGCGTGGTCAAGGAGGCGAACATCCGCCGCGATGGCTAAGGACTGGCGTGACTTCGCACTTAGTCCACTAACGGTGATGCAAGGTCAAGAACTGACCCATCTTCCGGCGCACTGCTACCAGATCACTTC
This sequence comes from uncultured Streptomycetaceae bacterium, assembly GCA_964498105.1. Taxonomy (GTDB): domain Bacteria; phylum Pseudomonadota; class Gammaproteobacteria; order Burkholderiales; family SG8-41; genus SG8-41. The sequence goes on along the minus strand of CAZCGD010000222.1, from coordinate 24,650 downwards.
AACCGACGCCAGGCGCCGGAGCCTGGCGTCGGCGCTGAGGAGACGCGCGCGGTGCGCGATCGCGGTTGCGGCAATGATCCGGTCGGCAGGATCGGCGTGTCTGAATTCCGGCGATTGGGCGAGCGCGGCAATTCTGGGCGTGATCGCCAGGACTCTCAGGTTGCGGGCCCGTATGATGTCCTCCAAGAACTGCTCGGTGTCGGCCTCGACCGCTACCCGCCCCTTGGCAACCAGCATCCCAACCTCCCACAGGCTGATGTCGCTGCAGGCGAGCGGCTCGGTATCGAGCAGCCGTTTCGCGCGGCGCGACAGCCGCGCTGGTGCGAGCGCGTCGTGGATCAGTATGTGAGTATCAAGAACGATCACGCGCGGCGCGCCAGCGCTCGCCGGTCGGCGCGATCACGTCGCCCACGCGCGCGGTCTTGCGTAGCGCCTCAAGGCGGGCGCGCGCCTCTTCCGTCGCGCCCTCGGCCGGCAGCAGGCGCGCCACCGGCTTGCCGCGAGAGGTGATGCGCAGCTCACGCCCCTTCTCCACCTGCTTGAGATAAGCCGGCAGGTTCTGGCGCAACTCGGTCAGTTTTACGTCGTCCATGGGCCTATAACGCTTCTGTACTCATGAAGTGTACAGATGCGGCGGCGGGATGGCAATGCCAGGGCGAAAACGGGACAAATGACCGCGAACGGCACGGCTCAACCCCCCTTGATCTGTCTGCCGGCGCGCACGTCCTCGACCAGCGCGGTAAACGCCTGCAGGCTCAACTGCGCGGTGTTGACGTAGGTCTCGGCCTTGGAGTCGATCCACTTCGCGCCGTAGCCGATGGCGGTGTGGGCAAGGCGCACTCGCCCGTCGAGCCACGGCCCGCCGCCGAGTCCGCCGATGACCGGGATCGAGATGGCTTTCACGACCGCGGCCCCGGCCACCGGGCCAGAATGCCTGAAATCCAGCATCGCTGCGCCCGCTTCTTCCAGTCGCCTCGCCTCCTCGACCAGCTTCTCGACGTCGGCGTGGCCGCCATGAAACTCGGCGTAGACCGGCACGCCCGCGCGCACGATCGCCCGCACCAGGTTGGGAGTGCCCAGGACCTTCACCATGTCGGCCCCGCCTTCCTTTGCGACCCGGAGCGCGGCACCGGTGGCGGCCTCGACGCCTGCGCTTACCGGGCCCTGCGGCACATCGCAGCTCACCAGCGCACGGCTCGTCCCGCGCCGAACCGCCTTGCATGCAATCAGCAGCTCCTCGATTGTGACTTCCGTTTCGGTCGGCTGCCCCCACAGGTTGGCGCCCACCGAGTCCCCGACGGAAACCAGATCCACCCCGGCACGATCGGCGATCTGAGCGGTAGGGTAATCGTAGGCGACCACGCCGACGATCTTCTGCCCGTCGCGCTTCATCTGCTGCAGCGTGGCTAGGGTCACTCTTTCCATCGTTTCCAACTCGCGTGCACAAATGGTGACAAATATCCAGTTCCAGGTTCAAGGTTCAACTTGGAACTTTGAACGTGGAACTTGGAACCGCAAGCGCGCTAGGAACGGCCCGCGAGCCCGCGGGCTTTCTCCAGCGTTGCGAAGCTGCGCGGCGCGGCGCACATCAGGTAGCGGTAGCCTTCCTTGATGATGCGCTCGGCGTTCGCGGCTTCGACGTGCGGGTGGCCGACGACGACGTTGTGCTTTTTGCAGGTGGCGACGATCTGCGCCATCGCATCGAGCACGGCCTTGTGCTCGTACTGACGGGGATAGCCGAGCTCCTGGCTCAAATCGCCCTCGCCGATCAGCACGGCACCGATACCGGGCACGTTCTTCAGCATGTCGGGCAGGTTGGCGATGCCCGCCGTGTCCTCGATCATGAGGATGACCAAGATCTCGCCCTGCGGCGCGAGCGGCCAGACGTCGGCGCGCTCGTAGTATTCCTGCAGCGTGACGCCCCAGTAACGCACCGCCTGCCCCGGGCCGTCGCCGCGAATGCCTGCCGGCTCGTAGAGCGGCTTGCCCTTCAAGCGCGGATAGCGGCAGGCGGCGACCGCGTTGTAGGCCTCCTCCACCGTGCTGATGTGCGGCCAGATGATGCCGTAGTAGCCCAGGTCGAGCGCCTGCTTGGCGAAGAACTGGTTCTTCTCGTTGCCGTTCGGGGGGATGCGCACCGTGGGCGTCACCGCGGGCGACGCCGAGCCGGCCCTGGCAATCTGGGCGCGGTTCAGCAGGTACTGCAGGCAGTCCCTGAGGGTGCGTATGTCCCAGCCGTTGTGCTCGCCTTCGAACACGACGCCGTCGTACTTCGCGGCCTGCACCGCGATCGCCGCCTCGATGTCCGGCGGCATGAACGTCGTGAAAGCGTGCTGGCCGGATTCGAGCGCGCGGATGATGCCGTTCAAGCGGGGTAGCGTGGCCATGCCATTCTCCCTAATAGACAGGGTTAAACCGAAACAAAATCAAGAAAAAAGATAGACAGGATTAACAGGATTAGACCGAAGCAAAATCAAAACAGTTGTTTCCGTTTGAGTCTTGTTCGTTGTCCTGGGTCTTGGTGTAGATTTGATTTAATCTTGTTAATCCTGTTAATCCTGTCCATTCGCCCTTTGCGCTAGGCCTTCTTGCCAGGGTGGCCACGCTTCTTGAGCAGCGCATCAAGCCGGGGGTAGACGCGGCGGGCGTTGCCTTCGAAGATCTTGTATCGGTCCTGCTCGGAGAGCCCCTTCAATTGATCGACGTAGCGCTTGGTATCGTCGTAATGATGCCCAGTCTGCGGGTCGATGCCCTTCACGGCACCGACCATTTCCGAGGCGAACAGTATGTTGTCGACCGGAATCACCTTGGCGAGCAGCTCGATGCCCGGCAGATGATAGACGCAGGTATCGAAGTAGACGTTCTTCAGCAGGTACTCGGCGAGCGGCGGCTTTCCCATATCCTGGCACAGACCGCGGTAACGCCCCCAGTGGTACGGCGCCGCGCCGCCGCCGTGCGGGATGACGAACTTCAGCGTCGGGAAATCCTTGAACAGATTGCCCTGGATCAACTGCATGAAAGTGGTGGTGTCGCCGTTGATGTAGTGCGCGCCGGTGTGATGGAAATTCGGGTTGCACGAGGAAGACACGTGGATCATCGCCGGCACTTCGAGCTCGCACAGCTTCTCGTAGATCGGGTACCAGTACTTGTCGATCAATGGCGGATCGGTCCAGTAGCCGCCCGACGGGTCGGGATTCAGGTTGACGCCGACGAAACCGAGTTCCTTCACGATGCGCTCGAGCTCGGGGATGCAGTTCTTCGGCGACACGCCGGGGGACTGCGGCAACTGGCCGACGCCGACGAAATTATCCGGCAGCAGCGTGCAGATGCGGTGGATGAGATCGTTGGAGATCGTCGTCCACTGCCTGCTGATCGCCTCGGTGCCGACGTGGTGGGCCATGCCGCCGGCGCGCGGCGAGAAAATGGTGAGATCGCCGCCGCGCTCCGCCTGGAACTTCAACTGCGGCTGGACGCTCTTCACCAGGACCTCGTCGGATACGCCCAGGTCGGTCGAGGTTGGCCTGCGTGAAGAGTCGGCGAGCCCCGCGAGCTGCTTGTCGCGAAAAAGGTGGAGCGCCTGCGGCTCGGTGGTGTAATGCCCGTGAATATCAATGATCATAGAGGGAATCCAAAACCCAAATAGACAGGATTAACAGGCCCTGATCGGGGCGCCCCCATCCTACCTTCCCCCGCACGCGGGGGAAGGGGATATACAAGATTAAACCAAACCTGTTTTTGAATCTTGTTAATCATGTAAATCCTGTCCATTTCTAGATCTTAAAGGCTTCCATCGTCTCCGGCGCGAACATGTCCTCGGGCTTCAGCAGCCGCTTCGACAGCCCCTGTTCGTGGTGATACCGGAGAAAGGTTTCGAAGACGTGCCGGTTGGCGTGGAACCCGTAAGACCACCAGTCCTCCCCCATCTCGCGTATTGCGTCCTCGACGTGCGCCGTCAACCACGGCAGCATCGCCATGTGCGCAGCGGTCTCGCGCAGGCTGCGGTAGGCGCGGCGCTGCGCCTTAACAAAAGCCTTGTAGAGCGACATTGCGATCCAGCGGTTTTTTTCGTAGATCTCACGGCGAATCGCTATGACGTGCATGATCGGGAAGATCTTTGTGCGCCGATAATATTCGCGCTCGACCGCAACGAAGTCCGGGAACAGGCGCTTGACCGCATCGGGCTTCGAATAGAAGGTCGAAGGCGCGCGCGCCGTGTGGAGAGCGTCGATCTCGCCCGCCGCAATCATCGCCGAGAGCGTCTTGTCCGGCCCGATCGGGCGCACCCTGATTCTGGAGGGAAGGTCGAGCTTGATCTTCTCGTCGCGCCGGGTCTCCTCCTCTCCGCCCGTCCAGTACTCGACGGCATCGGGCTTGACGCCGTAATCATCGGACAGGATGCCCCGTATCCACACCGGCGCCGTCATCTGGTATTCGGGCGTGCCGATCTTCCTGCCAATCAAGTCCTTCGGCTCGCGGATACCGCTCTTCGCCGAGATGAATATGGACGAATGGCGGAAGAAGCGCGAAGGAAACACCGGGATCGCGATGAAAGGCTGCGGGTCGCGATGGAGCAACACCGTGTACGAACCCATCGACATCTCCGCGACGTCGAACTCGCGGTAGCGTGCCATCCGGAAAAAAGTCTCCTCGACCGGCAACTCGAGCACGTTCAGCTCGATGCCCTCGGGCCGCACCGAGCCGTCGGCAAGCGCCCGCGTGCGGTCGTAGTCCCAGATAGACAGCGTCAGGCGGAGCTTGGCCTTGGCCACCGTCAGTCCTTGAATGGGTAACGAGATACGAGTGACATCATGTTCCAAGTTCCAAGTTCAAAGTTCCAGGTTAAACCTTGAACCTGAAACCTGGAACCTGGAACTGGATACTCGTCACTGATCAGACAGTGACGGGATCCGTATTGAGCGGCCGGAACATTCCATCCCAGGCGCCGTCCTTGAACTTGACGTCGCGCGGCAACTCGATCGCACAGGAGCGCACGCGCTGCGTATCCGGCTCGAGACCCGCCAGCGGCTTGCCATCGCGGTTGTCCTTGCCCGCCTTCAACAGCAGCCGTCGCATCATGAGGATGCCGTTGTCGGTCGAGCAGAGATGCTCCCGCGTGCGGTCCTGGATCGGCCCCATGCTCTCCTGCAGCGACGCGTCCTGCATGGCGATGCCTTCGATGCCGCTGTAGTTGTGGCCCGATTTCTGGGTGGAGCGGTCCATCAGGTAATTGTTGGTCTTGTTAGCGAGCGGAATGAACGTGCCCGGCACGTATTTCACATGGATGCCCATGCCGTCCTTCATCGCCTTTACTTCCGACGCCGTAAGCGCGCGCTTGGGATGGTAGTTGATCGACCACGCCCAGCAGTTCTCGTCGTCGATGGGCACCCAGGCGTGGCCGCCGATCGGATGTCCCGCGCGCGGCGGAATCAGCGAATGCCACGGCATGATGAACGGCGTGATGCGCCAGTAGTACCGGTCGTCGTCCGCCTTGCGGCGCGCGCCGATGAGGAGTCCGCCCTCGTACTCCACTACCTCGAAATGCGGCATGCGGTCGCGCAGGTTGTATTCATTGCCGCGGCTGCCCTTGAACAGCGGATCGCGGTTGAGCGCCCCGCTGTGCAGGAACGACACGTGGCTCGAATCGATGCCGCCCTCGATGGCCTGCAGGTAGTTGCATTCCTGCAGGCGCTTGGAGGCGAACCGGTTCTCGGCCGGCACCAGTGTCCACTCCAACTCGGGCGGTGCCGGCTTGAGTTCCGGTGGCCCCATGTAAGTCCAGATGACGCCGCCCTGCTCGATGCAGGGATAGGATTTTAGTTTGATGCGGGCCCGCATGCCGGTCTCTTCCGCCTCGGAGGGCAGGTCCACGCACTGCCCGTTCACGTCGTACTTCCACCCGTGGTAAGGGCAGCGCAGCCCGCACTCCTCGTTGCGCCCGAACCACAACGAAACGCCGCGGTGCGCGCAGAATTCACCGATCATGCCGATGCGGCCGTCCGTGTCGCGGAATGCCACCAGCTTTTCACCCAACAACTGCACCCGGACGGGCGGACCGTCGCGCTCGGCGATTTCTTCGGCCAGGATGGCGGGCACCCAGTAACGCCTGAAAAGATCCCCGAGTAGCGTGCCGGGACCGGTGCGAGTCAGTTGTTCGTTCTGTTCCTGTTTGAGCGCCATGGTGCCCTCCTTCTGCCTTCTGCCTTCTGCCTTCTGCCTTCTGCCTTCTGACTTCAGCTTCCGCCTTCGTGCTCGGCCGGATTGATGCAAATTCTGTCATTGACGACTGCCACCTTCCACGTTTTCAGCGACTCGGTGGCCGGCGCGCACGTCGCTTTCCCGCTCGGTATGTGAAATCGCCCCTGGTGAAACGGGCACTCGACCTCGTCGTCAATCACATATCCTTCCGACAGGGCGCCGGGTCCGTGCGTGCACTCATCCTGAGTCACGAACAGCTTTCCTTCGACGTTGAACACGGCGTAAACGCAGCCCTCGTTCTCCGCGCGCAGCGCGCATCCGGGGGCCACGCTGGACAGGTCGCAGAGTGGAATCAGTTTGCTGTCCTTCATGCGGGGTATTTTACCCGACGTGCGGCGCCGCGGTGCCTGGCGTAAACCCGATCTTCTGGCGGGACGACGCCTTCCCGCGGTTCACGCCTCGAAGAACACCGTCTCGCCCGCACCCTGCATCGAGATGTTCCACGTATAGGCAGCGGGATCGGAGGCATCGCGCTTCGCTATCAGCGTAGCAGCCCGCGCCCCGCACGAGACCAGGACAACATCGTCCTTGTTCGCTGCCTCGCTGTCGAAATAGACCCGCGTCACGATCTGACGCAATAGTCCGCGGGCGAACAACACCACGAGCACGTGCGGGGCCTGCTTGCGCCCATCGGAGCCGTCCACCTGACCGGGGAAAACGGTGTTGATCGCGTAGCGCCCCGCCTTGTCCGTCGGCACCCGGCCGAAACCCCCGCTCGAACCCGGCCGCGCCGGCCCGAAGCGACCCGCAGCGTCGGCCTGCCAGAATTCGATCAAGGCGTCCGGCACCGGCTGGCCCTTCCAGTCGGTGACGATTCCGACGATGCGGATGCGCCGGCCGGGCGCCGAGTCGGGAAAGAGATCCTCGCCGCCCGGCCAGTCCAGGGCGTATTTGAAAAACGGGCCGATGGTCTGGGAGGGGGTGATCCGTAATTCCGCCATAAACTTCGGTGAGGGTCGAGTGTTGAATGTTGAATGTTGAATGTTGAGTTAGATATGCTTTTCTACGAAAGTTTTCCGCTTACTGCTGACTGCTCACTGTTTACTTGTTTGCAGGAGTGGCTTCAGGCCCACGCAGCACGATGTCCCAGTTGTAACCCAACGCCCATTCGGGCTTGGTTACCTCGAGATCGAAGTGCGCGATCATCCGCTCGCGTGCCCGCTCCGAGGGCACGGAGTTGAAGATCGGGTCGTAGCCGAGCAGCGGGTCGCCCGGGAAGTACATCTGCGTGATCAAGCGCTCCAGCATGGTGCGGCCGAAAACCGAGAAATGGATGTGTGCCGGGCGCCAGGCGTTCGGATGATTGCGCCAGGGGTAGGCACCGGGCTTGATGGTGGTGAACCGGTAGCGGCCCTCGACATCAGTCATCACCCGCCCTCCCCCGCGAAAATGCGGATCGAGCGGTGCGTCGTGCTGATCGACGTCGTGGTGGTAGCGGCCGGCGGCGTTGCATTGCCAGACCTCGACCAGCGTATTCGGAAGTGGGTCGCCGTTTTCGTCGAGCACCCTGCCGGTGACAATGATGCGCTCGCCCAGCGGCTCGCCGTCCGTCTGCTTCGTGAGATCGTCGTGGTGCGGGTAGAGCACCGTGCGGTCGAAGCTCGGCCCGGATAGTTCTGTCGCACCCTGCGGTAGCGGGATCAAGGGCTGCCGGGGCGCCCGCTCCAGCGTGCTTTTGTAGGCCGCATGAGGCTGGTCTGGCTGCGCTCCGGCAGGCGGCTTGCGAATTCTTATCATGTCAGTTTCTCGACTGGGACTGCGGCGCATTCTAAACCCGGCCTCGGTTCCTTCGCCACCTCACGAATCCCGATTCACGGATTTCCGGCGGGCATCGCCCGCCATCAGCCATCCGCCGCAGACCAGAACCAGCGCGCCGATCCAGTACACCGGCGTGAAGCCGAGCGCCGCGCTGAGGAAACCATAGACCATCGGCATGCCCGCTTCCATGGTCTTGTTCACCGTCTGCCGCAGGCCCATTGCCTCCCCCGTGCGCCCCTCCGGCGAGCGGTTGTAGGAAAGCACCATCGACAGCGGCGCGCCGCAGCCCGCGCCCAGCCCCAGCACGAAAGACATGGCGAGCAGCGGCGCCAGGCTCGCCGCAAAAGGCAGCCCGACGCACGCCGTGGCGGCCACGAACATCGAGACGCTGAATACGCGCTCCTCGCTGGAGTAGCGGACCAGCACCGGCATCACCGTGCGCACCAGCATCAGCGCCAGGGCGAACGCGCCCATCACGATCCCGATCTGTGAGGCCGTGAGCCCGATCGAGTGCCCGTAGATCGGCATCAGGAACGTGAACAGCTCCATGCCCGCCTCGAGAAAGGCGGTGGCGATCAGCACGCGGCGCAGCGGCACGTTGCCCAGGAGATCCAGCATCCCGCGGCGCGCGGCGCGCTGCTCCAGGTGCGTCGGGCGCGGCAGCATGGCCGGGTACAGCAGCAGCGCCAGGACCGTGACCGCCGGGAGCGCCGCGAGAAACAGGAAGGTGTCGCGGTGGCCAACGCCATCTATCGCAAAACCGGTGAATACCGGACCCACCAGCGACGTCACGCCGACGCAAATGCTGAAGATACTGTAGTTGCGAATGCGCTCCTGACCTGCCCCGTGGGCGCCTACGGCATGCTGGATCGAGACCACGTAGAAGATGTTGCATATTCCCGCCAGCGTCGCGGCAACGAACAGCGTTGCGAGATGCGGGAAGAAATACGGCAGCAGCAGCGAGGCAACGACCCCGCACGACGCAAGTATCACCGGCAGCCGAAAGCCGAAGCGGTCGGAAAATTTCCCGGCATAGAACGAGAGCAATATCGGGAACAGCGAGTACATCGCAAACAGCACACCGATCGTCGCGGGGCTGGCGCCGAGGTCGATCGCGAACAGCGACATCAGCACCTTGTTGCCCTTGAAGCTGGTGTGGTTCAACAGCGCCACCAGCATGATCAGGTAGAGCGTCACAGTACCTACCGCAACAACAGGCGCGTGATGCGTTGTGACCAGGGCGGGATGTTTGAGATAGGGCCCAACGGCGAAGTTTGCCGCCGGCTGCGGCGGAAAAGCGGTATTCTAACGCAAGCATTATCGCGGCCCCTCGCGTAATCGCTCAAACAACGCAGCCAGGAAAGGAATAAGCATGCAGATCCGGAATATCGGCGTCGTCAGCCCCGGCGACATGGGACAGGCGATCGCCGGACGCCTCAAGGAAAGCGGCTTCAACGTGCATACCGCCCTCGACGGCCGCAGCGAGCGCACCAAGGCCCTCGCGCGCGCGGCCGGTCTCGTCGATTGCGGCACGATGGAACAACTGGTGACGACCTGCGAACTGGTGATCTCGGTCATCAATCCCGGCGAAGCGCTCGCCGTGGCGCACAGGGCCGCCGCCGCGATCAAGGCTACCGGGCGCAAGATCGCCTTCGCCGATCTCAATGCCGTCTCGCCGCAGACGGCGCGCGACGCCGATCGCCTGATCCGCGAGGCCGGCGGCATGTTCATAGACGGCGGCATCATCGGACCGCCGCCGCGCGGCGAAAAAGACCGGCCGCGCATTTACGTCTCGGGGCCCGATGCCTACCTCTTCGGGCAGATCAACCATGCCAACCTGCAGGTGCGCGTGATGTCCGAGCGCATCGGCGACGCCTCGGGCATCAAGATGTGCTACGCCGCCATGACCAAGGGCACCACGGCGCTGGCCGTCGAGCTGCTGGTGGCCGCGCGCAGGCTGGGCGTCGAGCAGGCGCTGGAAAAGGAGTTGCGTGAAAGCCGCAACGACGTCTTCGACTGGCAGGTAAAAACCATTGCCGCCATGCCGCCCAAGGCCTACCGCTGGGTGCCCGAGATGCAGGAAATCGCCAAGACCTTCGCCGAGCTGGGAATGACACGTCGCATCTTCGACGGCGCGACCGACATCTACGAGATGGTCGCCGCGACCCCGCTCGGCAAGGAAAGCCCCGAACAGGCGCGCCAGGCGGGACGCAACGGCCTCGACGTGACCCGCGAGATAGCCGACGGCAAGTAGGGCTTGGTAATGCGTGACCGATAAACCGTGACCTGATACAGCGTGACGTGATGCTGCGTGACGTTATCAGGCGTGATGACAGATTCGCGATCCTCGGTCATGGTCGATCGTGTCATGTCTAACCAAGTCACGCCTCACCATGTCACGCCTCACCATGTCACGCCTCACCATGTCACGCTTCATCAAACACGATACATCGACCGCCGGTCGCGCTCGAAAGTGATGACCCCGGACGGCTGCTCGCTGCGGCTGCGCCCGATGCAGATCTTTCCGGAGCCGTCGAGATGCAGTTCCCGGCGCAGCACGTGCAGCTCCTCCCCGCTCTCGAGGGAAACGAAGGTGCCGTTGATGCTGTGGTCGAACAGGTAGAAATGCGTGCGCACCAGCTTGATCGACAGGTGCCGGCGCGAGGCAAAATTGTCGGTCACCACCAGGTCGCAATCCTTCGAGCGCCCGACGACAATGCTCGGGCGCCACTGGTCCACACGCACGCGCTCTTCATCCAGCATGACCAGCAGGGCTCCGGTGTCGCTGGGGATGACCTTGGCGGAATGCAGGTTGACGTCGGTCAAGTCTGCCTTGTCGGCACGCCACAGCACCTGGTAGACGGCGGATTCCTGTACGCTGCCCTTCAGCACGGCGTGGAAGATCGGCCGCACGCAGGCTTTCAGCTCGACCGATAGGCAGCGCTCGACGGCCTCGGTGGTGAGTACCTGCTCGGCGGTCGCCGCCGCCCGCAGATAGGCGGCGACGTTCACCGTGTCGCCGAACACATCTCCGTCCTCGACCAGCACCGGGCCGTAGTGCAGGCCGATGTGGATGCACACCGGGTGATTTCCCGGCCGGGTGGCGGTGACCTGTGCCTGCATGTCGCTCGCAGCCAGCACGGCGAGGTCGCAGCCGGGAAAAATGCACATCACCTCGTCGCCGATAGTCTTCACCACCCGCCCGTCGTAGCGCGCGATCACGTCCGTGATCAGCATCAGGCAGGCATTGACGATGTTGCGGGCGGCGAGATCCCCCAGCTTCTGGTAGAGGCTGGTGCTGTCGCTGATGTCAGCGAACATCACTGCCAGAGTGCGCGTCTGTCTTGCCATTCACAGCGATTATATACAGTACCGGCACGATGTCGCTCAGGGGCGGCAAAACAAAGGTAGAATGCGTTACCGCTGCTCCTCGCTCACCCCCGGCACTCAGGAATCGGACCGAAAATCTCATGGCCGCCCCAACCGACACCAACATGGCGCTGTTCTGCGACTTCGAGAACGTCGCGCTCGGCGTGCGCGAGGCCAAGTACGCGGAATTTGACGTGAGGAAAGTGCTGGAGCGGCTGCTGCTGAAGGGCAACATCGTGGTCAAGAAAGCCTATTGCGACTGGGACCGCTACAAGGATTTCAAGAAAGCGATGCACGAGGCGGCGTTCGAGCTGATCGAGATACCCCACGTGCGCATGTCCGGCAAGAATTCGGCCGACATCCGCATGGTGGTGGACGCGCTCGATCTCTGCTACACCAAATCGCACGTGGACACGTTCGTGATCATCAGCGGCGATTCCGATTTCTCGCCCCTGGTCTCCAAGCTGCGCGAGAACGACAAGACCGTCATCGGCATCGGCGTCAAGAAGTCAACCTCCGACCTGCTCATTTCCAACTGCGACGAGTTCATCTTCTACGACGACCTGGTACGCGAAAAACCGAAGAAGCAGGCGCGCAGGAAACCGCCGGCCGCCACGCCGGAGGCGGTGAAGGCGCCGGTGGCGGAAGGCGACAGGAAACAGGAAGCCTTCGACCTCGTGATGGAAACGGTGGAGGCCCTGTCCACCGAGCGCGGCGCGGAGGAAAAAATCTGGGGCTCGATGGTAAAGCAGGCGCTCAAGCGCCGGCATCCCGGCTTTAACGAGTCCTATTACGGATTCCGCTCGTTCGGCAAGCTGCTGGACGAACTGGAAGCGCGCCAGTTGATCACGCTCGAGCACGACGACAAGTCGGGCGGTGTGATTATCAAGAGCTTCAGCCCCGATTACTGAGCATGGCGGCCGTTTACGTCAACCTCCGCCAGCGCAGCCTGGTCGAGCGCATCCTGTTCGGCATACTGGCGCTGGCGCTGCTGGTGCTGGGGTTCTTCTTCATCGCCGCGGCGTTGGTCGCCGGGGCAATCCTGGCGGCGGCGGCCCTGCTGCGTTTCTGGTGGCTCCAGCGCAAGCTGCGCAAAGCCGAGGAAGAACGGTACGTCTCCGCCGAATACACGGTCGTCGAGCGCGAGTCCCCCACGCCGCCCGGCCTGCCCCCAGGGCGGTAGAACCGGACGCGGCTGCGCTAACAGTCTGATCCGATACAATCACGAAACCAGCAGGAGCGCCGGGGGACGGGATACGAACCCTCCTCCAGGGCGCCGACAGGAAAAAGGCCCGTGCAAGTCACCACCAAACACTACGCCGATGTACTCGTGGTAGCGGTCGAGGGGCGCGTCGACTACGTCAACGCGGACGAATTCCGGGCCGCCCTGATGCCCCACCTGAAGAGCTGCCGCGCCGGCGGCGACAAGGTGGTGCTCGACATATCACGGCTGGATTACATCAGCAGCGCGGGATTGCGCGTGCTGATGATCGCCGCCAAGGAGGCCCATGCCGCGCAGGGCAAGCTGGTCGCGGCGGGACTTCAGCCCGTGGTGCGGGAGATCTTTGAAATCAGCCGCTTCACGCTCGTGATTGAAACCCACGATTCGCTTCTGGGCGCGCTGCGCGCGATGTCGCCGGCGGCCCTCGCCGCCTTTCAGTCCGGGTAGGGGACGATGCGCATCCGTTTCTGGGGCACGCGCGGCTCGCTGCCGGTGTCCCTCGCAGCCCGGGACATCAAGCACAAGATCACCGAGGCGGTTCTTGCGGCAGGCGGCAGGGAGCTGAGGACGCGGGAGGCCGTAGAAGCCTTCGTCGAGAACGACCTGCCCTTCGCCGTATCCCATACTTACGGCGGCAACACGTCGTGCGTGCAGATCGACACCGGCTCGGATGAATACGTCCTGTGCGATCTCGGCACCGGCGTGCGCCCCTTCGGCCACCACGTGCTCGCCAGTCGCGGCCCCCGGACGCCCTGCACTTTCCACGTGTTCATGTCTCATGTGCATTGGGACCACATCATGGGTTTCCCGTTTTTTCTGCACGCCTACATCCCGGAAAACCGCATCGTGATCTACGGCTGCCACGCCGAGCTGGAAACAGCCTTCCGCAAGCAGCATGCCGCGCCGTGCTTCCCCGTGGAATTCTCCAAGCTCGGGGCGAAAATCGAGTTCGTCAGGCTCGAGCCGGGCATACGGTCCCGGATTGCCGGCCTCGAAGTAACACCCAAGCGGGAGTTGCACAGCGGGGACTCCTACAGCTACCGCTTCGAGCACCAGGGCAAGGTGGTCGTGTACTCGACGGACTCCGAGCACAAGACCGATGATGCCAGGACCACGATGGAATTCGTCGAATTCATCCGCCAGGCCGACCTGGTGATCTTCGACGCCATGTACTCGCTGGCCGACAGCGTATCGGTCAAGGAAGACTGGGGCCATTCGAGTAACATCGTCGGCGTCGAGCTGTGCCAGATTGCCCGCGCGAAGCACCTCTGCCTGTTCCACCACGAGCCGGTGCACAACGACGTGCAAATCTCCTCGGTGCTGCAGGAAACCCTGCGCCTGGAGAGCATTACCCGCGGCGATCACGAGCTGCGGATTTCCAGCGCCTACGACGGCCTGGAAATCACCGTCTGACAGACGGTGATTTGGTGACCAAATGATTGAGCGATTGGAACGACGCGGTGTCCTTCCTGATCACTTAATCACTTAATCACTTATTCACTCAATCACTGGCTTCATGCCCGAGGCGCCCAAGTCAGCGGCTGCTGCCCCGTGGCGCGTGAGGTTGCTGCAGCCACGCGCGCTTGGCGCCGTGCTGGCGATCTCTCTCGCCGCCCTGCATCTCTTCGCCGACACACCCGTGCAGTCGTGGCTGCGCAACGCCTGGTTCGATGCCTGCCAGGTGATGATGCCGCGGCAACGCGCATCGGCGCCGGTGGTCATCGTCGAGGTGGACGAAAAGAGCCTTGCTCAGCACGGGCAGTGGCCGTGGCCGCGCACCCTGATCGCGCGCCTGTTCGACAGGCTCGCCGAACACCAGCCGCTGGCGTTGGGCGTGGACGTGATATTCGCTGAGCCCGACCGCCTGTCTCCGGGCATGATCGCCCAGAACAATCCGCATATCGGCCAGGCCCTCGCGCTCCAACTGAAACGATTGCCGAGCAACGACGAAGCGCTCGCCGCCGCCGTCAAGCGGCTGCCAGTGGTGCTCGGCGTCGCGGGAATAGACCAGCACGCCACGAAGTCCCTGGCGCGCGCGGCGGCGGGATTCAGGATGCAGGGCGACCCCCTGCCCTATCTCTGGCACTTTACCTCGGTGCTGACGAGCATTGCGCAGATCGACGCCGCCGCAACCAGTCGCGCTCTCCTCAGCGCGGACGTGCGCAGCGGTGTCGTGCGCCGCGTGCCGCTGCTCGCCGCGGTCGGCAACGCGCCGTACCCGTCGCTCGGCATGGAAACCTTGCGGGTCGGCGTGGGAGCAACCGAGTTCTCGATCCGCACCGGCGCTCACGGCATAGAGTCAGTCGGTGTCGGTGACGTCGTGATACCGACCGACCGCGATGGTCACGTGTGGGTGCGTTTCTCCCGGCACGATCCCGACCGCTACGTCTCGGCAAGTGATGTCATCACCGGCGCTGTCAACCGCGCTGAGATCGCCGGCAAGCTCGTTCTCTTCGGTGTCACCGGTATCGGGTTGCTCGACCAGCAGGCGACACCGCTCGGCGAGCGCATGCCCGGCATCGAGATTCACGCCCAGCTCCTGGAGAACATCTTCGACGGCGACCTGCTGCGACGCCCGGGCTGGACGCGCTGGGCGGAGACGGCGCTGATCGTGGTCCTCGGCGCCCTGCTGGTGCTCGCCGTGCCGGTGCTGTCGCCGGTGCGCTCGTCGCTGATCCTGATCGCGGCCACCGGTGGGTTGTTCTTGCTTGGCATGCTCCTGTTCCGCTACGCCGGCGTGCTGTTCGACGCAGCCGCGCCGATCGTCGACCTCAACCTCCTGTTCGGCGGATTGCTGCGTGCAACGCTTGCCGAGTCAGGGCGTCAGCAGGAGCGCCTGAAGCGCGAACTCGAGGCGCAGCGGGAAGCCGCTGCGCGCATGGCCGGCGAGCTGGAGGCCGCGCGCCGCGTGCAGATCGGCATGCTGCCGGTGCCGTCCCTGTCGTTCCGGGGCGAGCAGCGCTTTGAGCTCGACGCGCGCATGGAGCCAGCCAAGGAAGTCGGCGGCGATCTCTACGACTTCTTCATGCTCGACGAATCGCGCCTGTTCCTGATGGTCGGTGACGTCTCCGGCAAAGGTCTGCCCGCCAGCATCTTCATGGCGCTGTCGAAAGCCCTCTACAAGAGCACAGTATTGCGGCGCCTGCCGGACCTCGGCCGCACGATGGCAGAAGCCAATGTAGAAATCTCTCGCGAGAATCCCGAGTTTCTGTTTGTAACGGTGCTTGCCTGCGTGCTGGATGTGGACACCGGCGATCTGATTTATTGCAACGCCGGGCACGAGCAGCCGCAAATCGTCGCCGCGGACGGGAAAACGGGGAGGCGCCTGGAAGCGGGCGGACCGCCGCTATGCACGCTCGAGGACTTCCCCTACGACACGGGGCGTCATCGCCTGGCGCCGGGCGAGTCGCTGGTCATGGTCAGCGATGGCGTGCCGGAAGCCATGAATCCTGCCGGTGAACTGTTCGGGCGCGCGCGCCTTGGGGAAATCCTGGTGAAGATGCCGGGGACGCTCAGCGCCGAGGGCCGGGTCAACGCGGTGCGCGAGGAGATCCGCAAGTACGCCGCAGGCGCGGAAATGGCGGACGACGTGACGATACTGGTTGTCCGCTGGCACGGGCCAGCGACCCGTAACGACTGACGACAGGCGATTGATGACTGGCGCAATAAACAAAGCGACCCACTGGTCGCTTTGTTTATCTGACGTTGATCTCCACCCGCCGGTTGCGGGGCTCGCTGACCTCGTCGGCAGTCGGCACGATGGGCTCGCGCTCGCCACGCCCGGCGACGTTGACGGCATGGATCGCGATGCCGCGGTCCACAAAATCCCTGCGCACACGCTCGGCGCGTCTGAGCGACAACGTGTCGTTATACTCTACAGCACCAACACGGTCAGTGTGGCCGATCACGGTGATGTCCGCCACACTCCGTCGCGCGATCTCCGCGAATATCTTGTCAAACGAGTCTTTCGATTCAGGCGTGTACTCATCGGTATCCAGCAGGAAATAGAGCAGGAACGAGACCGGGCGTTGCGGCTGTGCAGCAATGGCACTGGCGAAGGTCTTCCTGACCTCTTCCTGCGCTACCGGCCCTGTTTCGACCTTGCCGCCATCCTCGTAGCGCGCTGCAGTGTAGGGTTTATTGAGCGTCGACCTGCCCTGCGCGCTGGTGACCACGACCGCCCCCACCTTGCCGTCGTGGTCCGGCACGAGAACGACGAACTCGCGGGATTTCGGGGGTTCGGATGCGCACGCGCCGAGCAGCCCTGCGAGCAGCAGGAGTGACCCGGCGCGTAACGTGAACCCCATGCAACAGATTTTACAACGGATCGACCTTGATAAAGAACTCGGTGCCGCGCGCCCCCAGGATCGCGGCTGGCGTACGTACTGTCATGGCCTCGGGCGACTGCTTGGCGATCTTGCCCGAGATCACGGACAGGGTGCCGCTGCGCATCGTAGCGTCGAGTTTGCCCTCATGCGTGGTCGAATTGAACGAGAAGCGGTCCAGCGCCAGCACGCTGTTGGGGCCGGCGGACATCATCGTATTGTCGACGAAGGTGATGCCAGCCGCGCCATCTATGCCGGTGCGGATGACATCGGACTGCTGCAGCTTCATGCCCGCGACGACGAGCATGCGCTGCGAGCCGCGTTCGACCATCACTGTGCCGGTTGCCGTCTTGATCTGGGCGATATCATCGGCCATCGCCGGCGCGGCTACGAGCAGCGAGACTGCCGCGAACATCGCGCCGAATACAGAACTGACACATTTGATGGACATGACTCACTCTCCTTCAAGTTGACAACGCCGGCCTGTGACCTGTTTCCTTCACCCAGCGCGGCAATCATGGCATAAAACCGAATCGCAGATAATGTATTCTTTCACACATGGCGGAGACACCCGATAGTATTTCATTAGTATGCTTGGCCGCTAACCAGGAATACCCGCGGCTTCAGGCATTTGTGGATCAGGCGTGCAATCGTGCCGGTTGCTCCCCAGGCCAGCGCACCCGCGTCCAGCTCGTGGTGGAGGAGCTCTTCAGTAATACCGTGAAATATGGCCAGCGGGAGGCCGCGCCCGCTTCGGTCACGATCTCGGTCGATTTTTCCGGCTCGCACCCAATGACGGTTCACTACGAGGACGATGCGCCGCAGCATGACGCCTTCGGCCAGGCCGGGACCGAACAGCAGCTTCAAGTATCCATTAGTAGCCGCCGGGTGGGTGGGCTCGGCATCGTTCTGGTCCGGGAATTGGGCAAGGACGTGAGCTACTCGTGGTCCGGCGGAAGGAACCGCGTCATGTTCACAGTAGCGGCCGATATATCGTGGCCCAAAAGTCCGCTAACGTAGAAGTCGGCGGGTTCGCGGGCGGTCGCGCTGTCAATCCACTATCCGGGGCTGATCCATGGCGACCCCGGGCTTTACCTGCAGCGCCGACTCGAAGCGCCGCAGTTGTTGTTGACTCTGTTGTTGCGCCTTCTGCAGCTCCATCTGCGCCCTGGCCTGGCGCGCACCCTCGCCCTCGGACGACTGGGCGCTCACGGGTTCGATGCCCTGCCGGTAGTGCAACTGCTGCAGCTGTTGCTGCTGGTGGATCTGTAGCCGTTCCAAAGCCTGCTGGTGCCGTGCATCCGGAGGCGGTTCCTGCAAGCTACGCTGTTGCTGTTGCTGTTGCATGCGCAGTTGCAGCGCTTCCTGCTGCTGCTGACGTTGCATCTGCTGCTGCTGCAGCGCTCGCGCTCCCGGATCTTCGGCGCCCAGCGCCGCCGCCGCGCCGCTGAGGGTCACCGCGATCCACCAAGTCAACGGGCTGCGGTTGCCGCCACGGCCGATAATGATTGCCCGTCCATCCACGACTCAGCCTTTGCCCAGCTTTTTCTGCATGCGCACGTCGAAGCGCTCGACATTAATGACGAGCCGCTCGTGAACGCCCTCGCCGATGGGCTCGTGCTCGTCGTCCGCCCTTATCCTGAAAGTCAGCGTGCGCCCCTCGACCATTACCAGCTCGGCGCGCGCAATCACCCGCAGGCCAACCGGTGTCGCGGCGAAATGCTTGACGTCGAGGTGCGTGCCGACCGTCTGATACCCGGGCGGCATGAATTTCTCCACCGCCTGCAGCGCAGCCGCCTCCATCAGATTCACCATGATCGGCGTCGCCAGCACGCCGATTTTGCCGCTGCCCACGTGCGGCGCGGTGTCACGAGTTCCGACAACGATCTCGACCGTGCCGGCCAACCCGGGTTTCACTTTGTCCGGGAGTTCCATTGACTGACTAGCAGTGGCTCGCGCGTTTGCGCCGACCAGCTGCTAGACTTCGGTGGTGATCGGCTTGCCCTGCTTCTCGGCGACCCGGTCGCGCCAGACAAGATAGGTGGCGTCGCCGGCATCGGTAGCCACCGCGGTGTGCACCATGTTGGCCGGGATATGAAACAGGCAGCCGGTCGGCACCACGAAATCCAGCCCGTCCATGTGGACCTTGAGCGCACCCTTCAGCACGTAGTTGAACGTTTCGTCCGGGTGCAAGTGCGGCTTGGAGCCCGTGCCGGTTTTCTTGGTGACCAGGCCGCAGTAAATCCGGTCGCCGTTGAATGACGCGCCCTGTCCCGTGGACGTCTTGCCCAAAACGGCCGTCTTGGGCATGTTGTGCAAGTCGTGCACGTATTTGTTTTTCGCCTGGATTGTCATCTCAGTCTCCGTTCGCCGGACCCTTCGCGCTTCCGGCACCAGTGCCGCGCGGGGTCAGGCGATTCTAGGGTTGGACCCCATGCCCGTCAAGCAAGCGCCGCGCGGTGGAGCAGCGGACAGCCCGTGTAACCGGTGGAATAATGATGGCCGAATCGGTGTTAAGCGATCATCATCATTCGACGATCGCACGGAAGCACCCGTGGCATCACACTCTTCCACCACTTCAAGGAGCACCCACTTGCACACGAAATCCATCCTCGCGTCCGTAGCGGTCGCGCTCGTCCTGGCCATGGTTGCCGCGCCCGCGAAGTCTGCCGTGGAACCCGATCCACTGGACGTCCTGGCCAGCAATAATCCGGATTTTGCGCAGGGCAAGCGCGCAGTGGAAGCCAGGGACTGGAAGGCCGCCATCAAGTGGTTTACCGCCGCGGACAAACGCGCCGGCAGGAACGCCGACATCCAGAACTATCTCGGCTTCGCTTATCGCAACGACGGGCAACTGGAGGTCTCGTTCACTCACTATGAGCAGGCGCTGAAGATCAATCCACGCCACCTCGGCGCGCACGAATACATCGGCGAGGCCTACCTGATGGCCCGGAATCTGGCCAAGGCCGAAGAGCATCTCGCTGCCCTGAAGAGAGTGTGCCCGGGTTTCTGCGAGGAGTACGAAGATCTCAACAAGAAGATAGCCGACTACCGCGCCCGCAATAAGTAACCGCTGAAAAAGGCTTGCGTTTTCGCAAGCCTTTTTATTGGTTCAATCGACTCCTCATTCGACCCGGATCCGGTTCATTTCCGCGCTCAGCCTCGCGACGATATAATTTCGGGCTGCGACAGGAGGAGCAGCCCGAAATGCTGGTCAAGTTCAAGATCAACGGCGACCCGGTCGAGATCAACCTCAAGTCCGGCGACCGGTTGCTGGTGGACGTGCTGCGGGAGGACCTGCGCCTCACTGGGACCAAGCACGGCTGCGGCATCGGCGCCTGCGGCACCTGCACCGTGATCGTGGACGGCTATCCCATCGCCTCCTGCCTGCAACTCGCGGCGATGTGCGACGGCGCCGATGTGCGCACCGTCGAGGGCCTCGCCGGCACCTCCACCCTGCACCCGGTACAGCAGGCTTTCGTCAACCGGTCCGCGCTCCAGTGCGGCATCTGCACTCCCGGCCACGTCATGGCCGCGTGCGCCCTTCTCGAGAAGCATCCCGACCCCAGCGACGAGGAAATCCGCGCCAGCGCCGACAGCGTCTACTGCCGCTGCACCGGCTACGTTCGCATCCTCGAGGCCTACAAGGAAGCAGTCGCGCTCGCGAAAGCGAGGAAGGCATGAATCAGCGCGATCCCCGGCTCGCCGCGAGTTTCCTCGTGGTCGGCAAGGATGTGCCGCGCACGGATGCGGTTCCTAAAGTCACCGGCACGGCACAATACGTAGCCGATCTGCATTTCCCCGGCATGCTGCACGCAGCGGTGCTGAGAAGCCCCCATCCCAGCGCCCGCATTGTGTCGATTGACGTGAGCGCTGCCGCAGCCATGCCCGGCGTGAAGGTGGTTGCGACTGGCGCCGATACCGCGAAGCGCAAATGGGGCGCCTTCCGCCCCGATCTCTACCCGCTCGCGATCGACAGGGTGCGTTATGTAGGCGATGAAGTTGCCGCGGTCGCGGCCACGGAGCCGGAGACGGCGCGCGCGGCCGTGGACAGGATCGTGGTCCAGTACGAAGTGCTGCCCGCGGTGCTCTCGCTCGACCAGGCGCTCGCGCCGAATGCGCCGCTGGTGCATGACGACGCGGCCGGCAACGTCGCGCACCAGTTCAGCTTCGAGCGCGGCAACGTCGATGCAGGATTCAAGGCGAGCGAGGTCGTCGTCGAAGGCACCTGGGAATCCGCGCGCCAGTGGCACACTGCACTCGAAACCATCGGCTGCGTCGCAAAGTGGGACAACGACCGCGTGACCCTCTGGTGCAATACGCAGACCCCGTTTCTGGCGCGCGGCCGTTACGCCACCGCGCTGGGACTGCCCGAGAGCCAGGTGCGCGTGATCCAGACCGAGGTCGGCGGCGGCTTTGGCGGCAAGTCCGGCGATGACAACGCCTCCGTCATCTGCGCCATCCTCGCGCGCAAGGCCGGCCGCGCCGTCAAGCTCATCCACACTCGCGAAGAGGAATTCCTCGCCAGCCACCCGCGCATGCCGATGCGCTACTGGGTGCGCCTCGGCTTCCGCAAGGATGGCCGCATCATGGCCAAGGAAATCAAGATGCTGGCGGATAACGGCGCCTACACCGGCAAGTCGCAGGCGATCCTCGGCGCCGCCAGCGTGCGCCACGACGCGCTCTACAAGTATCCCTGCGTGCGCGGCAACTCGACACTGGTCTACACCAACCTGGTTCCGACCGGCGCCTTCCGCGGCTTCGGCAACCCTTCGGCGGACTGGGCGGTCGAGCAGGCGTGGGACCTCGCCGCGGAAAAACTCCACATCGACGTCTTCGACCTGCTGCGCCTGAACGCGGTGGACCCGGGAGACGTCTCGCCGCACAACCACAAGATCACCAGCTGCGAGCTGAAGCAGTGCATGGACAAGGCGGCGGCG
The DNA here is from genome assembly GCA_964498105.1 of uncultured Streptomycetaceae bacterium. Classification (GTDB taxonomy): domain Bacteria; phylum Pseudomonadota; class Gammaproteobacteria; order Burkholderiales; family SG8-41; genus SG8-41. Next base: position 2,781 of record CAZCGD010000222.1, on the reverse strand, counting down.
CTGATCCGCTGGAAAGAGAAGCGCGCGAACAAGAAAACGAGCCGCGGGATCCAGGAGCCCGCACGCGAGGTCAAGGAACCCGCACGCGAGATTAAGGAGCCCGCACGCGAGGTCAAGGAGCCCGCACGCGGGCTGGGCATGGGCTGCAGCGTCCACGTCAACGGCCGCCGCAGCTTCGGCGACTGGGACGGAGCCTCCGCCATCGTGCGCGTCAACGAGGATGGCCGCGCCACCATCATCACCGGCGAGGGTGAGATCGGCCAGGGCAACCTGACCGTGCTGCGGCAGATCGCCGCCGAAGAGCTGGGCCTGCCCTACGAGCACGTGGACATCACGCGCCCGGACACCGACGTGCAGCCGCACTCCCTTGGCGCGCTGGCGAGCCGGCTTACCTACGTCGCGGGCAACGCGGTGAAAAACGCCGCTACCGCGGCCGCGAAGCAATTGCTGGAAGCCGCGGCAGAGCAACTCCAGCGCCCGGCGTCGGAATTGACCATCATCAATGGCGAGATCGGCCCGCGCAACGGCTCCGAAACCGATTTCAAGTCCGTCGGCGCGGTGGCGCGCGCTAACATCTACAAGCCCGGGGGACAGCCGATCATCGGCATCGGCAACTTCGACAACCCGTCCGAGTTCCCGGACCACAACCGTTACGGCAACGAGTCGGGCGCTTACAACTTCATCGCACAGATGGCGGAAGTTGAAGTGGACCCCGCCACGGGCGAAGTGAAGCTGCTCGAGATCGCCTCCGCCGTGGACTGCGGCACGGTCATCAACCCCGCCACTGCGGTGGGCCAGGTACAGGGCGCCGTGATGCAGGGGGTCGGGCTCGCCATGACCGAGTACTTCGACTGGTGGAACGGCATGCCGAGCGACCCGCAGTTGAAGGACTACCCCATTCCCGGCGCCGCCATGGTGCCGCAGCTGCACGTCGCGTTTGCCGATTCCTATGAACCGTCCGGTCCGTTCGGAGCCAAGGGGCTGGGCGAGATCGGGCTCGACGCCATACCGGCCGTTATCGCCAACGCCATCGCCGACGCCGTCGGCGTGCGCATCTTTGATCTGCCCATCACATCGGAGAAAATCCACCGGGCGTTGCATCCGGAACTCTACGCAAGCGAGAAAACCGTGGCCCCGGCCGCGCCCAAGGGCGGCACGTGGGCGCGCCTTTCTTCCGGCAGGCCCTCCGGTGCCCGTCCGTTCAACCCGGAGTTCGTGGTTGCGAAGACGGTGGACGAAGCAGTGCAGATGCTCGCGTCCGGCGATACGGCCCTCGTCGCGGGCGGCATGTCGCACGCGTTGCGCCGCGAGCGCACCGGCTTCCCGCAGGCGAAGCGCCTGGTATCCATCATGCGCATCCCCGAGTTGAACGAATTTGCAATTGACGCGCGCGGCACGCTGCGGGCGGGCGCGGCGGTGCGGCAGCAGGTGTTTTCCGAAGGTACGCGCGTCAAGCAGCTGTGGCAGGCTATCGACGACGCCATGGAGTCGGTGGGCCACACCCGCATCCGCCACATGCTGACGGTGGGCGGCAGCGTCGGCCCGTTGATCGGCGGCTTCGACCTGCCGCTCGCCCTTCTCGTTCTTGGCGCGCGCGTCACGGTCGCCGGCCCCAGCGGACGGCGCACGGTTACGCTGGAAGAAGCGTTCCAGAAACGCTTCGCGAAAGACGAGATGGTGGTAGCGGTCGAGGTGGACGCGCCGGCAGCCCGCTCCGGCTCCAGTTTCTACAAATACATGGCGCGCGGGGTCCTGGAGATCCCAACCGTCAACACGGCGGCGGCGATCACCCTGAATGCCGACGGCAGTTGCGGCACCGCGCGCGCAGTGATCGGCGCGGTCAGCTGGAAACCCGTGGTCCTCGATCTCACGGCGCTGACCGGCCAGCGGCTGACCGCGGAACTGCTGCGCCGGTCGGTGCAGGACGCCCGCAGGCTCGTCGAGCCGATGTCCGACGTGCGTGGCTCGGCCGCCTATAAGCGCGAGATGGCGGTGGAATTCTCGGCACGCGCGCTGGTATCAGCCTGGAAGCGCGCCCAAAAACAATGATGAATGATGAGTGACGGAACCTTTAAGACTTCGGATGGCTGTGACATTTCGTATACCGTGCATCCGGCGGCGGGCAAGCCGCGGCTGGCCCTGATCCATTCGCTGGCGCTCGATCGCAGCGTGTGGGACGGCGTGGTGAAGGCGCTGGGCGGCAAGGCGGAGATTCTCACCTACGACTGCCGCGGCCACGGCCGCTCCGGGCGCGAGGCCGGGACCTATACCTGCGAACGGTTCGCGCAGGACCTTGCGGAACTCTTCGGCCATCTCAAGTGGCCGGGAGCGGTCGTCGCGGGCTGCTCGATGGGCGGCTGCATTGCGCAGGCTTTCGCGGCGAAGTACGCCGGGCTCACGCGCGGGGCGTGCCTGATCGACACCACGGCGTGGTACGGCGCGGAAGCGCCTGATCAATGGCGCGAGCGCGCCGCCACCGGCAGGACCAAAGGGCTCGGCGCGCTGATCGATTTCCAGGTGACGCGCTGGTTCAGCGATGGGTTTCGGGCTTCCCGGCCGGACACGGTCAACGCGCTGAAGATCATCTTCCTCGCCAACGACATCGACTGCTATCAGGCAACCTGCGAAATGCTGGGCGATGCCGACCTGCGCCCCCTGCTGCCCTCGATCAAATCGCCCACGGCGATCGTGGTGGGAGACGAGGACTACGCCACCACGGTGGACATGGCGAAGGCCTTGAACGCGGCGATCCCGCAGTCCAAACTGACCGTGCTGGCCGGC
>CAZCGD010000221.1:0-4251 GCA_964498105.1 uncultured Streptomycetaceae bacterium | reverse complement strand
AGGTTCAAGGTTCAAGGTTCATCGTGCAACATTGAACATTGACTCGGAACGTCGAACAAGACTCTTGTTGCCCGTCACTTTATCACTCCATCACTTCGTCACCGGGGCAGGCGCCTTGGATCATCCTTATAATGGATGCATGAACAGGCTGAGCAAGGCTGAACGCCGCCGGATCGACGTTGCGGGCAGCCTGAACCCGGTGACGGGATACGGGTGACGGGCAAGCACCCCCACTACAGTTCGTCGCCCGAATACCCGTTACTCATTACGGATTCATCGGCTATGCTTGCAAATGTGTGTGAACCCAATGGCCAGGAGAGCTGAAACATGATCACTATCGAATCGACCCCCGCAATGGCGCGCAAGGTCTACGAGACCATGGCAAAAAATCTCAAGGTGGTGCGCCGCCGCCTGGGCAAGCCGCTGACCCTGGCCGACAAGGTGCTGCTGGGGCACCTCGACAACCCGGAAACCCAGGACCTGCAGCCCGGCAAGAGTTACCTGTTCCTGCGTTGCGACCGCGTGGTATTCCAGGACGTGCTCGGGCAGACCGGCATGCTGCAGTTCATGCAGACCCGGCGCGACCACGTCGCGGTGCCGACCTCGATCCACTGCGACCACCTGATCCAGGCGCGCGTCGAGGGCGAACGGGACTTGCGCGAGTCGCTTGCGGAGAATACCGAGATCTATGACTTTTTGCGCTCCGCGGCCGCCAAGTACGGCGCGGGCTTCTGGGGGCCGGGCGCGGGCATCATCCACCAGGTCGTCCTGGAGAACTATGCTTTCCCCGGGGAGCTCCTGATCGGCACGGACTCGCACACGCCCAACGCCGGCGGACTCGGCGCGTGCGCCGTCGGCGTCGGCGGCGCGGACGCGGTGGAAACCATCGCGGGGCTGCCGTGGGAAGTGCTGTACCCGAAGCACATCGCCGTATATCTGACCGGAAAGTTGAGCGGCTGGACGGCGCCCAAGGACGTGATCCTCTACGTCGCGGGGGCGCTCACGGTGTCCGGCGGCACCAACGCGATCGTCGAATACATCGGCCCCGGCGCGCGCACCATCAGCGCCACCGGCAAAGCGACGATCACCAACATGGGCGCGGAACTCGGTGCGACGACCTCGATGTTTCCCGCCGACAAGCACATGGCGATGTACCTGCGCGCGACCGGCCGCGGCGCGCTCGTGCCGCTGATGGAAAAGAACATGGATCTGCTCCAGCCGGATCCGGAAGTCGAAGCCAATCCCGAGAAATACTACGATCGCGTGGTGCGGCTCGACCTGTCGAAGCTCGAGCCGCACGTCGTCGGCCCGCACTCCCCGGACCGCGCGCGCCCGATCTCGAAGCTCGCCGCCGAGGTGCGCGACGCGGGCAACAAGTTCATCGACCGGATCTCGAGCACGCTCATCGGGAGTTGCACCAATTCAAGCTACGAGGACATGAGCCGCTCGGCGGACGTCGCCGAGCAGGCGAAGGCGCATGGCGTCAAGGCAGCCGTCCCGTTCCTGGTCACGCCGGGCTCGGAGCAGGTGCGCGCCACGATCGAGCGCGACGGCCAGATGAAGTCATTGCAGGACATCAACGGCACCGTGCTCGCGAACGCCTGCGGTCCCTGCATCGGCCAGTGGCGTCGGGCCAAGGACGTGGCGGCGGTGCCGAACACCATCGTCACCTCGTACAACCGCAACTTCCCGGCGCGCAACGACGGGCAGGCGACCACGATGAACTTCATCGCCAGCCCCGAGATCGTCACCGCGATGGCGCTGGCCGGCAGGCTGTCGTTCAATCCGCTGACCGATACCCTCACCGGGGCGGACGGCCGGCTGTTCAAGCTGAATGCGCCGCAAGTGGCGCCCGAAGTGCCGGCGAAGAATTTCGCCCGCGGGCAGGCCAACTACGTCGCGCCGCCGAAGGATGGCAGCCGCATCCAGTTGAAGGTCGATCCCAACAGCCAAAGGCTGCAGCTGATGCAGCCGTGGCCCGCGTGGGACGGCACGGACTTTCTCGACATGCCGGTGCTGCTGAAGACCAAGGGCAAGACCACGACCGACCACATCTCTCCGGCGGGGCCATGGCTGAGCTTGCGCGGGCACCTCGACAAGTTCAGCGACAACATGTGCATGGGCGCGATCAACGCGTATAACGGCGAGGCCGGCAAGGTGAAAAACCTGCTGACCGGAGCCACCGGCGAGATGGTTTCGAAGGCCGCGCGCGACTACAAGGCGAAGGGCGTCAGGTGGGTGATCGTCGGCGACGCCAATTACGGCGAGGGCAGCAGCCGGGAGCACGCGGCGCTGTCGCCGCGCCTGCTGGGCGGTGTCGCGGTAATCGTCCGCAGCTTCGCGCGCATCCACGAATCGAACCTGAAGAAGCAGGGCATGCTCGCGCTCACGTTCCAGAGCGCCGCGGACTACGACCGGATCCGCGAGGACGACCGCTTGAGCCTCACCGGTCTGAAGGGCATGGCGTCCGGCAAGCCGGTCGAGTGCCGGGTCAGGCATGCGGACGGCACCAGCGAGACGCTGAAACTCAACCACACGTTCAGCGGGCCGCAGCTCGACTGGTTCCGCAAGGGTTCCGCGCTCAACGTGTTCCATGGTGGCGCCAGTAAACCCGCGGCCAGGAAGAAGGCTGCCGCCCGCCGCAAGCCGGTGGCGAAAAAGAAGCGGCCCGCCGCCAGGAAGAAGAAGCGCTGAATGGAAAGATGAACACGCTGACCCGGGCCGAGCGCCGCGCGGTTATGGCGGACCTGGGCGACGTGCGCTTCGACAACAGCTTCGTGCGCGAGCTGCCGGGCGACCCGGAGCTGCAGAACGTGCCGCGCGCGGTGCGCAACGCCTGCTATACGCGGGTCGCGCCGACGCCGGTGTCGTCGCCGCGGCTGCTCGGCTGGGCCGGCGCGGTGGGCGAGATGCTGGGCATTGCGCCACCGGACTCGCCGACGGGCATGGCGGCGGAGGTGCTCGGCGGCAACCGGATGCTGCCCGGCATGCAGCCTTATGCGGCGCGTTACGGCGGACACCAGTTCGGCACCTGGGCGGGGCAGTTGGGCGACGGCCGCGCCATCACGCTCGCCGAAGTGGTGGGCCCGGATGGCGCGCGCCACGAATTGCAACTGAAGGGCGCGGGCCCGACGCCGTATTCGCGGACCGCCGACGGCCGCGCGGTGCTGCGCTCCTCGGTGCGCGAGTTCATGTGCAGCGAGGCCATGCATCATCTCGGCGTGCCGACCACCCGCGCTCTGTCCCTGGTGGCAACCGGGGACGAAGTGGTGCGCGACATGTTCTACGACGGCAACCCGCAGGCCGAGCCGGGCGCCATCGTGTGCCGCGTCGCGCCGTCGTTCGTGCGCTTTGGCAATTTCGAGATCCTCGCGGCGAGCCAGGAGCTGGACCTGCTGCGGCGCCTCGCCGATTACGTGATCGCCGGGCACTTTTCCGAACTGGGTGCGCCGTCGCCCGCGACCTACGCGCGCTGGTTCGAGGAAGTCTGCCGCCGCACTGCCGTCCTGATCTCGGAATGGATGCGCGTCGGCTTCGTCCACGGCGTGATGAACACCGACAACATGTCCATCCTCGGGTTGACCATCGACTACGGCCCCTACGGCTGGCTCGAAGGCTACGACCTCAAGTGGACGCCCAATACCACCGACGCGCAGGGGCGGCGCTACTGCTACGGCAACCAGCCCAACATCGCGCACTGGAACCTGGTGCGGTTCGCCAACGCGATTTACCCGCTGGTGAACGACAAGGCGCCGCTGGAGCAGGGGCTGGCGGTGTTCGCCGAAACGTTCAAGAGCGTCTCGGCCCGCATGCTGGCCGACAAGCTGGGACTCGCCGCGCTCGACCAGGAAGGCGACGACGCGTTGCTCGGCGACCTGTTCGCGTTGCTGCAAGCGGTCGAGACCGACGTGACGCTGTTCTATCGCGGGCTCGCCGCGGTGCCGCTGGATGAAGCCGCGACCGACAGCGCGCTGATCGCGCCGTTGGCCCGCGCGTTCTATGCCGAGGACGCCCGCGCTCCGGAATACCAGGCGCGCCTCGCCGCCTGGCTGCGCCGCTATAGCGCGCGGGCGCGGCAGGACGGCGTGCCGGCGTCCGAACGCGTCGAGCGCATGAACCGCGCCAACCCCAAGTACGTGCTGCGCAACTACCTCGCGCAGCAGGCAATCGACGCGCTGGAAGGCGGCGACGCGTCGTTCATGGAGCGCCTGATGGCGGTGCTGGAGCGGCCGTACGACGAGCAGCCGGAGC
>CAZCGD010000220.1:0-7556 GCA_964498105.1 uncultured Streptomycetaceae bacterium | reverse complement strand
TCGGTGGTGACGTGGCTGCCGAAGAAGTACTTGAGCTCGAAGTTGCCGCGCGGCGTGTGCATGAATTTCTGGGTGGTGACGCGCGACACGGTGGACTCGTGCAGGCCGAGCGTGTCCGCGATCTCGCGCAGCACCAGCGGGCGCATCGCCACCTCGCCGTGCTCGAAGAAATGCCGCTGCCGGGCGACGATCGCCTGCGCCACCCGCAGGATCGTGTCGAAGCGTTGCTGCACGTTCTTGATCAGCCATTTCGCTTCCTGCAGCTGGCTTGCGAGCTGCTGCGAGCCGGCATGGCGGTTGCGCTGCAGGATATCGGCGTACAGGCGGTTGATGCGCAGGCGCGGCATCGCGTCCGGGTTGAGCGCGGCGAGCCAGACGCCCTTGACCTTTTTTACGATGATGTCGGTCACGACGTAGCGCGTCTCCTCGGCGGAGAAGGCGCGGCCCGGCTTCGGGTTGAGCCCGGTGATCAGTTTCTGCACCCCGCGCAGCATGGCATCGTCGCAGTGCAACAGCTTCTTCAGCCGGTTGAAATCGCGCGCCGCCAGTGCCTCCAGGTGGTGCTTCGCCGTTTCCAGCGCCCCCGCGCGGTGCGGCGTGTCCTCGGGCAGCGCGGACAACTGCAGCGCCAGGCATTCGCTGAGGCTGCGCGCGCCGACGCCCACCGGCTCGAAGTGCTGCAGGTGCTGCAGCGCGATCTGCAGCTCGTCGAGCTCGACTTCCAGCTCGGCCGGCAGGAGCGCGATCAGTTCTTCCAGGCTCTGCGTGAGATAGCCGTCGTCGTCCAGCGAATCGATCAGCAGCGCGACCAGCCGTTGGTCGCGCTCGGAAATGTTGGTGAGCGCGAGCTGCCCCAGCAGGTGTGTGCGCAGGGTGGGGGCGTCGGCAGCGACCTGCTGGTGTTCGCCGTCCTCGGCGTCGTCGCGGTAGCCGGAAGGCGGACCGTCGTCCAGCGAGCCGAGATCAGCGCGCTCGGTCTCGGCTGGCGCTGAGTCGGTTTCGCCAGCGTCGGCCGGCGCGGAATCGGCGGCCGGCGCGGAATCAGCGGCGGGCACGGCATCGGTATCGGGGGCGCCCGCCGCCGGGTCCATGGCGGGGACGGGCTGCTGGACGCCTTCGTCGCGCTCGAGCAGCGGGTTTTCCTGCAGGATGCGGTCCAGCTCCTGGCTCAGCTCGAGCGTCGAGAGCTGCAGCAGGCGGATCGACTGCTGCAGCTGCGGCGTGAGCGTGAGATGCTGGGACAGCCGGAGCTGGAGTGAATGCTTCATGCAGTGGAGGAAGTGAGCGGCATTAGAGCCGGAAATGCTCGCCCAAGTAGACTTTTTTTACGCTTTCATTATAAACGATTTCCTCGGGCTTGCCGTAGGCCAGCACGGTGCCATCGTTGATGATGTAGGCGCGATCGCAGATGCCGAGAGTTTCTCTCACATTGTGATCTGAAATCAGCACGCCGATGCCGCGGGCCTTGAGAAAACCGATGATTTTCTGGATATCCAGTACCGCGATCGGGTCTATTCCGGCGAACGGCTCGTCGAGCAGGATGAAGCGTGGATTGGTGGCCAGGGCCCGGGCAATTTCCACGCGTCGCCGCTCCCCACCCGACAGACTCATGGCGGGGCTCGCGAGCAGGTGACCGATATTGAGGTCGTGCAGCAGGCCGTCGAGCTTGTCGCGGATCGCGTCGGGATCGCTGTTGTAGAGCTCCAGCACCGCCTGCACGTTCTCGCCGACCGTCAGGCGCCGGAAGATGGAGGCTTCCTGCGGAAGGTAGGACAGGCCGAGCCGGGCGCGGCGGTGCATCGGCATGTGGGTAAGCCGGGTTCCGTCCAGGTAGAGCTCGCCGCCGTCCATCGGCACCAGGCCGACCATCATGTAGAAGCAGGTGGTCTTGCCCGCGCCGTTGGGCCCGAGCAGCCCGATCACTTCGCCGCTGCTGACGCCGAGGGAGACGTCTTTCACCACCACGCGCGAGCGGTAGCGTTTCTTGAGGCCGTCGGCGCGCAGTTCGTTCGCCCGCGCGCCGGGAGCGGCGGCAGGGGAAGCAACGAGCGCGGCTCGCCCCGCCTCGTCCTCGACCTTATTTGCGAGAGGTTCCGGTTTCTTCACGCGGCGCGGCGATGCTGTCAGCGGGTTTCAGGCTCACGGGCGGGCTTGCCGGCGGAGTCAGCTTGGGCTTGGGCTGGATCACGGCCCGCACCCGGCCTTCGGGGTTGCCGGGCGAGGCCGCCTTGACGCCGCCACCGGTTACCTGGAAAAACTCGGTCCGCGCGTCGTAGGAAATAGTGTTGCCCTGCACCTCGTCCTGGCCGCGCTTTAACTGGGCGCGGTCGAACAACTGCAGGGTCTGGGCCTGGCTGTCGTACTCGATGCGCTCGGCCCAAGCCTCAATGTACTCGTCAAAGCCTTCTCGTTTCTGCCGGAAGTAGGCGGGGGTGCCCCAGGTGACGCCCACCCTGAACCCGTCCTTGTCCTGGCGCACTTCCATGCGGTCGCCGCGGATCTGCAGCGTGCCCTGTGTCAACAGGACCTTGCCTTCGAACATCGCCGTCTTCCTGGCATCGTCGATCGTCACGCGGTCCGCCTCCAGGTTGACCGGCTTGTCACGATCGGCTTTCTCGGCGCTCGCCGCGGCCGCCAGCGCCAGCAGCGCGCAGCACAGCAGCGCGCGGCCGCGAGCCGGCGTGGCGCGCGGCCGCGCCCGATCAACGCCCGCTGCGCGGCGCCCTGGCCGGGTCATAGGTTCCCCGCACGCTGGATAGCAGCTTGATGACACGGGTTTCGCTGTCCATTTCCAGGCCCACCGCGGAAACCGTCATGGCGGCATCGGCAATGGAAACCGCCCGGTCCGTCCTTGCAACATGGTGATCGGGCACGACGTGCAGAAAGGTGGTGCGCATGACGAGTTCACTGCCGCCGGCGTGGGCCGCGCGCGTGACGCGCACATCGTCCTGGAAATAGACGTGGTCGCCGTTGGACGATACCACCGCCTCGCTGGCGGTGACCGTCACCGCCACCTGCGCCGAGCTGCCGTAGCTGACGAACCGCGGCGCAGTCAGCAGGGTGCTGTCGTCATCGGGATAATGCATCATTCTCTCCGCCGACAGCGTATAGCTCGCCGCCCCATTTCCGCCCAAGCGTACGCCCGACAGCTTGTCCACGATGTAATCCGGCTCGTGACGGGTCACGTTCCAAGGGCCGCTCGCGGACGTGTGCACCAGGCGGTCCAGCCAGAATGTTACCGCTGCCAGCATGCCGACGAGCAGCAGGGGCATCATCGCAGTAGTCAGCCGCCCGGCCGTCATGCCGCACCGCCCTCGATCATGTCAGCGCTCCGGTCGGTCATAGTACCGGGTACTCGGCGAGCCGGGCCGCCAGCGTGCCCTGCGAATGCAGGATGAGTTCGCAGATCTCGCGCGCCGCGCCGTGGCCGCCCCTGGCGCGGGTGACGTAGTGCGCATGCTGGCGTACGAGGGCCGGCGCGTCGGGAACCGACAACGCCAGGCCGCAGCGCTTCAGCACCGGCAGATCCACGACGTCGTCCCCGGTGTAGGCGCAGGCATCGGCGCCCGCGCCGCAACGGCCCAGCAGTTCCTGAAATGCGGACAACTTGTCCGTCGCGCCCTGGAACAGCAGGTCGATGCCGAGGTTGCGCGCCCGCGCCTCGACGCCGCGCGAGCTGCGGCTCGAGATGATGGCAAGCGCCACGCCGCTGTCCTTAAGCATCTTCATGCCATGGCCATCGTGAACGTTGAACGCTTTTATTTCCGCGCCCGCGTCGGTGTAGTACAGCGTGCCGTCGGTCAGCACGCCGTCGACGTCGAATATGGCGACCCGGATCTTTTTGGCGCGCTCGTAAATGTCTTGCATCGCGATCCCCGTTCCAAGTTCAAGGTTCCAAGTTCAAAGCCCGAGGCCTGGAACATGGAACATGGAACATGGAACCTGGAACAATCAGATTACTTTAGCGCGGAATAAATCGTGCATGTTGAGCGCGCCGAGCAGTTTACGGTCCGGGCCGACCACCAGCAGCTGGTTGATCTTGAAGCGTTCCATGACTTCGACCGCCTCGGCCGCGAGCTTGTCGGGCCCGATGGTGCGCGGGTCCGGCTTCATGACGTCCGTAATTCGCGTCGTCCGCAGGTCCACGCCTTTTTCCAGATTGCGGCGCAGGTCCCCGTCGGTAAAGATGCCGACGACGCGGCCGGCGTCGTCGAGCACCGCGGTCATGCCCATCCGGCCCCGCGACATCTCTACCACGCCCTCCATGGCCGTCGCGGCGCGCGCGACGCGCGGCGCGTCCGCGCCGGCGCGCATGACGTCGCGCACGTGGGTGAGCAGCTTCCGACCCAGCGAACCGCCGGGATGCGAGGCCGCAAATTCGTCGCGCGTGAATCCCCTGGCCTGCATCAGCGCCACCGCCAGCGCGTCGCCCAGCGCAAGCGCCGCGGTGGTGCTCGCGGTCGGCGCCAGGTTGAGCGGGCAGGCCTCCTTCTCCGCGCCGGCGTAGAGGTGGAGGTCAGCCTCGCGGGCAAGCGCGGACTGAGAGTTGCCGGTCAGCGCGATGAGCTTCGCCCCCTGGCGCTTCAAGAGCGGCACAATCGCCAGCAGCTCGCTGCTCTCACCCGAATTGGAAAGCGCGATAAAAACATCGTCGCGCGCCACCATGCCGAGGTCGCCGTGGCTCGCCTCGGCCGGGTGGACGAAGAACGCGGAGGTGCCGGTGCTTGCCAAAGTGGACGCGATCTTGCGCGCGATGTGCCCCGATTTTCCGATGCCGCTCACGACTACGCGTCCGCGGCAACCGAGGATCATTTCCACCGCGTGGGTGAATTGCTGGTCGAGCCTGTCGATAAGACCGGCAACCGCTTTCGCCTCGATCTCCAGCACTTCTCGCGCCATGGCGAGCGCGGCGCTTTCCCTGGGCGCGCGGCCGGTGCTGCGGGGTGCCGTCTTCATTGACCGGAAAGTATAGCAGAATCACCTACTTTCCCCGGCCCTTAGAGCGCCTAACATGATGAAACGCGCGTGCGTTGTGAGTCAGAATCGTCGATAGCGCGAAGCGAGGTGCAGCCAATACTCGCTGTATTGGCAAGCCTCGCGACAAAGCTAGCGGCGATTGTGGCCGCAACCCCTCTTGGGCTGGCGCGGTTTTGGCCCGCGTTAGCCTGCTCAGGTTTTGCCATTGCAGGGCGAGACCGTGCCGCTTGTCCCGCATCGCCAAAACCGTGACAGCGCAGCGTGTGTTTCATTATGTTAGGCGCTCTTAGGCCCTGCCCTTGCCTTGCAATTCACGGGCGATTAGGCATCATCGTTTGGATTGAGGATTGAGGATTGAGCAATGCAGTCGCTGCTGCAATCAGTGCTGATACTCCTCGCTACCGCGGTGCTGGTGGTGGTGGTGTTTCGCTCGCTCAAGCTCCCGCCGCTGCTCGGCTACCTCATCGTCGGTGTCGCGATCGGGCCGCACGCGCTGGCCTGGATTCCCGATACGGCGGCGGCGCGCCAGCTGGCCGAGATCGGCGTGGTGTTCCTGATGTTCAGCATCGGGCTCGAGTTCAGCCTGCCGAGGCTCGTCACCATGCGCCGCATCGTCCTCGGCCTGGGCGGCGTCCAGATCGTGCTGACCCTGCTGATCGTGTGGGCGCTCGCCTCCGCGCTCGGCGTCGAGTGGCGGGCGGGATTGATACTCGGCGGGGTGCTGGCGATGTCCTCCACCGCGATCCTCGCCAAGCTGCTCGCGGAGCGACTCGAGCTCAATTCGCCCCACGGCCGGCAGATCATCGGCATCCTGCTCGCCCAGGACCTCGCGGTAGTGCCGCTGCTGATTCTCGCCCCGGCGCTCGCGGCCGGCACGGAGACCCTCGCGATTGACCTGGGCCTGGCGCTCGCCAAGGCGGCGGCGGTGCTGGCCGTGCTGCTCATCCTCGGCCAGCGGCTGATGCGCGGCTGGTTTCACCTCGTCGCGCGCCAGAAGTCCGCCGAGCTTTTCATGCTCAACGTGCTGTTGATTACGCTGGGTCTCGCCTACATCACCGAGCTCGCGGGGCTCTCGCTCGCACTCGGCGCTTTCCTCGCTGGCGCGCTGATCTCCGAGACTGAATACCGCTACCAGGTGGAAGTGGACATACGGCCGTTCCGCGATGTGCTGCTGGGGCTGTTCTTCGTCACCATCGGCATGCTGCTCGACCTGCAGGTGGTGTTCGGGCAGGCGCACTGGGTGTTCCTGCTGCTGGGCGCATTGCTGGCGCTAAAGGCGTCAATCATTTTCGGCCTGAGCCTCGCGTTCGGGGCCGACTCCGCGGTCGCGCTGCGCACCGGTCTCGCGCTGGCGGCGTGCGGTGAGTTCGGCTTCGTGCTGCTGGCCCAGGCCGATGGCCTCGCGCTGATGAACGGGCAGGTCATGCAGCCGGTGCTTGCCGCGATGCTGCTGTCCATGCTGGCGACACCCTTCATCGTCGCGCGCAGCGACCACATCGCGCGCGGCTGGACCCGCTCCGACTGGATGCATCGGGCGATGCAGTTGCACAACATCGCGGTGCAATCCATGGCGACCGATCAGCACGTGGTGGTCTGCGGCTACGGGCGCAGCGGGCAGAACCTGGCGCGACTGCTGGAGAAGGAAGCCATCCCGTTCATCGCGCTTGACGTCGACCCGCAGCGCATCCGCGAAGCGACGGCGGCGGGCGAGAGCGTGGTATTCGGGGATGCCGCGCGCCGCGAGGTGCTGGTCGCGGCGGGGCTGCTGCGCGCGAAGGCGCTCGTGATCACCTATTCGGACACCGCGTCCGCCCTGCGGATACTCGCCCTCGTGCAGGAGCTGCGGCCCGGGTTGCCAGTGGTGGTGCGCACGCTCGACGACTCCGACATCGATCGCCTCAAGGAAGCCGGCGCGGCGGAAGTCGTCGCCGAGATCATGGAGGGCAGCCTCATGCTTGCCTCGACCGCGCTGATGCTGCTGGGGGTGCCGGTGAACCGCGTGCTCGCGCGCATACGCGAAACCCGGGAGCAGCGCTACAGCCTGTTTCGTGGTTTTTTCCGTGGCATCACGGACGAGACGAATGGCGGAGACGAGACGGCGCAACCGCGGCTGCATTCGGTCACGATTACGCCGGGGGCGGCGGCGATCGGCAGGACGCTTGGCGCGATCGGACTGGAAGCCCTCCGCGTCGAGGTCACCGCGGTGCGCCGGCGCAATATCCGCGGCGTGGCGCCCGAGCCGGACACCCGGGTCGAAGAGGGCGACGTGCTGGTGCTGCTGGGCGTCGAGCAGGATCTGGCGGCGGCCGAGATCAGGCTGATGCAAGGATGAAACCCCCCGCGGTGCCGCAGGGGTTTTCACTAATGAACCACTTAGAAACTCATCAGACTGATGCAAGAAAAAAAGCCCGCGAGATCGCGGGCTTTTTTGCCGCAAACGGCCTCGGTTAGAACAGCGAGGTCGCGCCGCAGTTGGCCTGGGGAGTGGCGGATTGCCATTGGCCAAGGGTGGCACCGGCAGTGGTGGAAAAACAGATTGCGCCGGTATTCACCGCCCCGCCGAATGTCGAGAACCGAAG
>CAZCGD010000219.1:0-4924 GCA_964498105.1 uncultured Streptomycetaceae bacterium | reverse complement strand
GAGCATCCCCGGCGCATCGATACCGTTCTGGACAGGAATGACGACGGTGTTTTCCCGCAGCAGTGGCCGGAGCGTGGGCGCAAGCGCGTCAACAGCCCACATCTTCGCCGTCACGACAACAACGTCACAGGCGCCAATTGCACGCGGATCGAGCTCCGCCTGAATTTCAACGCTGAATCGACCGTCCGGGGCAATCAAAGCCAGGCCATTGCGCCTGATCGCCGTCAAGTGTCGTTCCGTTACCAGCAGACCGACATCGACTCCCGCCCGCCGCAACACCGCAGCAAGCAGGCCTCCTACTCCTCCAGCACCCACCACACAAACCCTCATTGAAAGCCTTCCTGAAATGAGACTGCCGCGTCGTTCCCCGAGATCTCAGGCTGTGCCGGCGACGCGGGCGCCGGCCGCGACCCCCCGCTTATGGCGCGGCAGCCAGAGCGCCAGCGGGAGTGCGAGGAAGCCGATCCCAGCGGCGACGAGAATTGCCGAAGTGTAGTTGCCCGAGTGGTCGAACAGCACGCCGCCGATCCAGCCTCCCAGCGCCATGCCGGTGCTCGCGCCTACCATCTCGAACGAGAAGATCGAGCTCAGAGGCGCCTTCGGGCCGAACATCTGCCGGTTGATGATCGGGAATCCGACCATCTCGCCGCCGTAACAGATGCCGAAAATGACCGCGAAGACGTAGAAGTGCCACGCTTCGGTGGCGAAGAGCAGCATCAGGATCGATGCGCTCTGGCCGAAGATCGCCAGCGAGAGGATGGTCCGCCCGCCGAACCGCTCGGTGAGGAGCGTGAAGGTGAAGCGGCTGAAGATCGATACGCCGGCGATCGTGCTCAGCACGCCCGCCGCCTGCAGGCCCGGAATCCCGTGGTGGGTTGCCATCGAGACGCCGTGCGCGAGGATGACGGCATGCCCGGCGCAGCCCAGATGGTGGCAGCCCGTCAGGAGCCATACCGGCCTGAGGGCGAGCACCGAGCGCAGGCTGATGGCCGCGCCCGCCGCGCCGGACGTCCCTTGCGCCTTCGCCGCATCCTCGGCGCCGTAGGCGGACAGCCCCATCTCGCCCGGACTGGTCCGGATCGGCCAGGAAAAGACGAGAAGAACCGCGCCGAAGGCGAGGCCGATCACCATGAACGCGGACTCCCAGCCGCGGGTCTCGATCATCCAGCGGAAGAGCGGCGCGAATATCACCGGGCCGGAACCGAGCGCGGCCCAGTAGATGCCGAGCGCGAGGCCCATTTTCCGGTCGAACCAGCGGGTCACGATGACCGGCAGCAGCACCATGAACGCCGCGTTGCCGAGGGCGCCGACGAACACGCCGTAGAGGACGTAGAGGTGCCATAGTTCCTGGATCATCCCGAGCAGGACCGTGCCCGCGGAAATCATCAGCGACGCGCCGATCATGAGCGCGCGCGCGCCG
Organism: uncultured Streptomycetaceae bacterium; assembly: GCA_964498105.1. GTDB lineage: Bacteria > Pseudomonadota > Gammaproteobacteria > Burkholderiales > SG8-41 > SG8-41. The sequence goes on along the minus strand of CAZCGD010000219.1, from coordinate 3,504 downwards.
TAGCGGTCGCCAAGCCAGCCAAAGGCCAGCATGGCGGGCATGCTGCAGAGGAAAGCGAGCGAGTAGGCGAGCGAGATGTCGCCACGCTTCCAGTCGAATCTCTCGACGAGCGGATCGACGAACACGGCAAACGACGCCGAGTCGGCGCGGGCGACGATGCTCAACACGCACGCCGCCGCGAGGATGATCCAGGCGTAATGCAGCCCGGATTTCCCGGTGAACGTCATGGTTGGGATGTTCTTGCCAACAGGAGCCGGGCGGGCGCGAGACGCAACAGAGTGCCTAACGCAATGAAACGCGCGTGCGTTGCGAGCCAGAATCGCCGGTGGCGCGAAGCGGGGCGCAGCCAATACTCGCCGTATTGGCAAGCCCCGCGACAAAGCGTCCCGCGCAGGGCGGAGCAGGTTCCAAGCGGTGTGTGCTTGGATGCGACCCCGGAGCGGGACAGTAGAGCGCCAGTAATTGCGCGTTCCTTACACGCGCCTTCACGGTCGCATCCCCGGAAACCGGGGCCCCTGCTCCACGTTCCGGCGCGTCGGCGATTGTGGCCGCAACCCCTTGGGGGCTGGCGCGGTTTTGGCACGCAGAGACCAGATAAGGGCTCGCGGTTTCGAAACCTTTGAATGCCCGCGGGCCGGCGTCGCCAAAACCGTGACAGCGCAGCGTGTGTTTCATTGTGTTAGGCACTCTTAGTCCAGTATGTGGCGCCAAACAATCATCGAGAAGCGCCATTCTCGCATACTGCCCCTTCCCGGAAATCCGGGACCCGCGCGCCGGCGTGCTCGACGCCTGGGGTTTCGACCGCTGCCTGTGGCGCACCGACTGGATGCGCGCCTTCGCCGTCGTAAAATACGAGCAGGCCGTAAAGCCGGTCCTCGAGACCAGGCGCTTGAGCGACAGTGAGCGCGCAATGCTGATGGGTGGCGCGTGCGCGTAAGCTTACGGGTGGAGCCCCAAGAAACGGCAGGGATGAGGGCGGATTCATGTCTAGAGTCGCAGTCATCGGCAATACCGCGCGCGCGATCGGCGCTGTGTGCGCGTCGGACCTCACGCTGTCGGGCCACGAAGTGCGCTTTACGGTCTTTCCGGAGCAGAGGGATCAACTCCCGGCAGTGCGCAAGGCAGGAGGCTTCACCGTCGAAGGCGAGGCGAAGCACCTCATCTCGAAGAAGACCGGCTTCGCCAGGCTCGACAAGGTCTGCGACACCACTCGCGAGGCGCTGAAGGATGCCGAGGCCGTGCTGATCGAAGTGGACATGCACCAGCTCGAAGAAAAGTTCAGCTCGATGATTCCGGAGTTCGCGCCCGGAGCCGTAGTGCACGTTCAGAGCCACGGTTACTGGCCGGCAGCGCGCCTGACGCCGCTCTTGCGCAAGGCGGGCCGCGAAGACGTACTCGTGACCGAGGCGCCCGCGCCGACGCATGCCGCGCGGATCGACGGCACGGTGGTGACGCCCAAGGGCCTGCGCAAGGGCATCCGGATCGCGACGGTGCCGGCGTCGCGCTCGGACGAGGCGCTCGCGGTGCTGAAGCCGCTGTTTCCGGATTTCGCGGCGGCGACGTCGGTGCTCCAGACCGGGCTCGAGAACCTGAACCTGATCGTGCATCCGGCCATGGTGCTGCCGAACATCGGCGCGATGGAGCGCGCGAAACTCGAGGGCAGGAAGTTCGGCTTCTATCAGGATGGCGTCGTGCCTGCGGCGGGGGTGCTCGGAGACGCGCTCGATGCCGAGCGCAGGCTCGTGTGCGAAGCCTATGGCGTCGAGCACACGCCGATGGCGAAGGCGATCGAGCAGTACTACGGCTTCAAGAGCAACTCCTTCTACGAGGCGATGCAGAATCCTGTCTACAAATCTTTTCCGCCCTTCCAGCCCGATATCTGGCGCGAGTGGGAATCGGTGGATCTGCCGTACGCCATCGTGCCGTGCGTGCAGCTTGCCGAGCAGGCCGGCATCGCCGCGCCGCTGCACCGCGCCTTCGCGGAGATCCTCGGCGTGCTGCTCGGAGTCGATCCGTGGCAGTGCGGGCCGTCGCTGGCGGACATGGATCTTCGGGGCACGCCGGAGGCGGTGAAGAAGCGGGTGCTCGGCTTGGGCTGAGTTTGTTCATTAACCGTCACAATGAGGCGACCGCCGTGCCGAGAAGCAAAGTCACCATCCCCGATGTAGCCGAGGCAGGTCCAGGGCTGTGGTCAAACTGCATTCGCGCCGGCGATTTCCTCTTCATCTCCGGTCAGGTGGCACGTCCGCTCGAAGGCGGCAAGACACTGGTGGGCAGCAACGAGTACGAACAGGCCAAGCAGATCTTCACGCGCATCAAATTGATCTGCGAAGGTGCGGGCGCCAGCCTCGACGACATCGTCAAGATGACCATCTACATGGTCGATATCAAGAAGAACACCGAAGTTTGGCGCGCGCGGCGTGAGTTCTTCAGCGGCGACTTTCCGGCTTCTACGCTCGTCGAAGTGCGGGCGCTGGGCGCGCCCGAAACGCTGGTCGAAATCGAAACGGTCGCGTATATGGGACAAGCGCCACGCTGAACATGAAAGGAGGAAAAATGAGGAAAGGAATGGTCGTCGCAGTACTGCTCGCCGGTGCAGGCATTGCCGCGCAGCATGCGCACGCACAGGGCGGCTCCATAGCCAAGTACCCCGATCGCCCGATCCGGCTCGTGGTCGGGTTTCCGCCGGGCGGCGCCACCGACATCCTCGCGCGCATCCTGTCGCAGCACATGCCGGAGTCGATCGGCCAGCCCGTGGTGGTCGACAATCGCGGCGGGGCGACCGGGACCATTGCGGCGGCGATCGTCGCGAAGGCGCCGCCGGACGGCTACACCATCATGATGGTGCCGAGCGGCCCGTACACCATCAGCGCCAGCGCGTACGAGAAGCTTCCCTACGATGCCGTGCGGGATTTCACGGGCGTCTCGCTGCTCGTGTGGGTGACGAACGTCATCGTCGTGCCGCAAAACTCGCCGGTGAAGACATTGCAGGATCTCATCCGCATGGCCAAGGAGAAGCGCGGGCAGGTCACTTTTTCATCGTCCGGATCAGCATCCCTGCATCACCTCTCGGGCGAAGTGCTGAAGCGCCTGACCGACACGGAGATGATCCATGTCCCGTTCAAGGGGGCGGGTCCCGCCATGGTGGCGCTGGCAGGCGGAGAAGTGACCTTCGGCTTCACTTCAATGCCCTCGGCGGTGCCTCTCATCAATGCGAACCGGCTCAGGCCGCTCGCCGTGACCAGCCAGAAACGCATGCCAGCGCTGCCCGCCACGCCGACGATGACCGAAGCCGGCGTGCCGCCGCCCCCCGGGCTCGACATCAGGGAATGGTACGGCGTGATTATGCCGGCCAGGACATCGGCGGCTATCGTCAACAAGCTCAACGCCGAGATGGTGAAGGTGTTCAAGCGCCCGGACGTGCAGAAGCGGCTCACCGACATGGGCGCGGAGTACGTGGGCAGCTCGCCGCAGGAGCACAGCAAGCAGCTCGCAAACGACGTC
>CAZCGD010000218.1:0-4185 GCA_964498105.1 uncultured Streptomycetaceae bacterium | reverse complement strand
GCCGACATGCTGGTGCGCTCGAGCTCGGTGGACATTGTGGTGATCGACTCGGTGGCGGCGCTGGTGCCCAAGGCCGAGATCGAGGGCGAGATGGGCGAGCCGCAGATGGGCCTGCAGGCACGCCTCATGAGCCAGGCGTTGAGGAAGCTCACCGGCAACATCAAGCGCTCCAACACGCTGGTGGTCTTTATCAACCAGATCCGGATGAAGATCGGCGTCATGTTCGGCAACCCCGAGACCACCACCGGCGGCAACGCGCTCAAGTTCTATGCCTCGGTGCGCATCGACATTCGTCGCATCGGCGCGATCAAGAAGGGCGAGGAAGTGATCGGCTCCGAGACCCGCGCCAAGGTCGTCAAGAACAAGGTGGCGCCGCCGTTCCGCAACGCCGAGTTCGACATCCTCTACGGCCAGGGCATTTCGCGCGAAGGCGAGATTGTCGAGCTCGGCACGCTCCACAACATCATCGACAAGACCGGGGCGTGGTACACCTACGGCAAGGACCGCATCGGGCAGGGCAAGGACAACGCGCGCGACTACCTGAAGGAGAATCCCAAGATCGCGCAGGAGATCGAGGCCAGGATCCGCGCCGCGGTGAGGGTCGCCGGTGCCGACCCCAGGGCGGAGCCCAAGGTCGAAGCGAAAGCTGAAGCAAAGGCGGAGGCGCGGAAGGCGGCCCACTAACGGCAGTGATAATTGATGGGTAATGGGTGATGCCCCGTTCAAAGTTCCAAGTTCAAAGTTCCAAGTTAAACCTTGAACCTTGAACCTTGAACCTGGAACCTGGAACCTGGAACAGCCCCTTCCCTCATCCCTCACTTGAATGGGCGATAGCCTGAAGGGGCGGGCGCTGAGGCTCCTGGCGCGACGGGAGCACTCGCGGGCCGAGCTGGCGAGGAAGCTTTCCGCTCATACAGAGGACCCGGCCGAGGTCGAGCGCGTGCTCGACGAACTCGAAGCCCGCGGCTGGCTGTCCGAGCGGCGGGTGGTGGAGCAGATGGTGTACGCGCGGCGCGCCCGCTTCGGGGCGCGCCGCATCGAGCGCGACCTGCTCGCCAAGGGCGTGTCCGCGGACGCGGTTTCCGCGGCGCTGCCGGAACTCAAGGCGGGCGAGCTGGAAGCGGCGCGCGCCGTGTGGGCGAGAAAGTTCGACAGGTTGCCGCGCACCGCGGCGGAGCGCGCGCGCCAGGCGCGCTTCCTGCAGGGGCGGGGTTTCAACCTCGAGGTGATTTTTAAGATAATCAAAGGCGGCGACGCAGAGTCATGAACAGCAGCGAGATCCGCAGGAAGTTTCTGGAATATTTTTCCGGCAAGGGGCACACGGTTATTGCCTCCAGCCCGCTCGTGCCGGGCAACGACCCGACGCTGCTCTTCACCAATTCCGGCATGGTGCAGTTCAAGGACGTGTTCCTGGGACAGGACCAGCGCTCCTATGTCCGGGCGACCACTTCCCAGCGCTGCGTGCGCGCCGGCGGCAAGCACAACGATCTCGAGAACGTCGGCTATACCGCCCGCCACCACACCTTTTTCGAGATGCTCGGAAACTTCAGTTTCGGTGATTATTTCAAGCGCGACGCGATCCGCTTCGCGTGGGAGCTGCTGACCAAGGTCTACCAGCTGCCGCCGGATCGGCTCTGGACCACCGTCTATCACGAGGATGACGAAGCCTACAACCTGTGGACGAAGGATATCGGGGTGCCGAAAGAGCGGTGCGTCCGCATCGGCGACAAGCCCGGCGCGCCCAGGTACCAGAGCGACAATTTCTGGCAGATGGCCGACACCGGCCCGTGCGGGCCGTGCACCGAGATCTTCTGGGACCACGGGCCGGGCATTCCCGGCGGGCCGCCCGGATCAAAGGACGCCGATGGCGACCGCTACGTCGAAATCTGGAACCTCGTCTTCATGCAGTACCAAAGGGAAAAAAGCGGGGACGACACGTTTGTCTTGACGCCGCTGCCCAAGCCTTGCGTCGACACGGGCATGGGCCTGGAGCGCGTCGCCGCGGTGCTGCAGGGCGTCCACGACAACTACCAGATCGATCTCTTCCAGGATCTCATCAAGGCCTCGGCGCGCGAGACCGGCACGAAAGATCTTTCCAGCAAGTCGCTGCGGGTGATCGCAGACCATATTCGCGCGACTGCCTTCCTCATTGTTGATGGAGTGATCCCGTCGAACGAGGGGCGCGGCTACGTGCTCCGGCGCATCATCCGCCGCGCCATCCGCCACGGCTACAAGCTGGGGCGGACAACACCTTTCTTCCACGGCATCGTGGACGACCTCGCGCGCGCGATGGGCGCCGCCTATCCCGAGCTCGCACAGGCAAAGGACCGCGTGCGCCAGATCCTGCTGCAGGAGGAGGAGCGCTTTGCCGAGACGCTGGAGAACGGCATGAAGGTCCTGGAAGGTGCGTTGACCCGCGAAGACAGGATGCTCGACGGCGAGACCGTGTTCCAGCTCTACGACACGTTCGGCTTCCCGGTCGACCTCACTTCCGACATCGCGCGAGAGCGCGGCGTGCGCGTGGACTACGCCGGCTTCGAGGCGGCAATGGAGCGGCAGCGCGAGCGGGCGCGGGCCGCCTCCAGGTTCCAGATGAGCGCCAGCGTCGAATACAGCGGGGCGGCCACGGAATTCCACGGCTACGAGTCGCTCGCCCTCGAGGGCAAGATCGTGGCGCTCTACAAGAATGAGGGCTTGCAGGTTCAGGAACTCGGAGCCCGCGAGGCGGGTATCGTGGTGCTCGACCGCACGCCGTTCTACGCGGAGTCGGGTGGGCAGGTCGGGGACAGCGGCGAGATCGCCGGGGTGGCCGGTACTTTCGCGGTCGAAGATACCCAGAAGATCCAGCCCACGGTGTTCGGGCACAAGGGCTCGGTGAAAACGGGCCGGTTGCGGGTGGGGGACAAGGTGATGGCCGGGGTCGATGCCGCGCGCCGCGGCCGCACCATGCGCAACCACTCCGCGACCCACCTGATGCACAAGGCGCTGCGCGAGGTGCTGGGCGCGCACGTGCAGCAGAGGGGCTCGCTGGTGGATGCAGACCGGACGCGCTTCGATTTCTCGCACCACTCACCGATGACCGATGAGGAAATCCGGCGGGTCGAGACCAGGGTCAACGCCGAGATTCTCGCCAACGCCGCGACCACCGCACGCATCATGAAGCACGACGAGGCGATCAAGAACGGCGCGCTGGCCTTCTTCGGCGACAAGTACGGCGACGAGGTGCGCGTGCTCGATATCGGCACCTCGCGCGAGCTGTGCGGCGGCACGCACGTCAGGCGTACCGGGGACATCGGCTTCTTCAAGGTGATAGCCGAGGGCGGCGTCGCTGCCGGCGTGCGCCGCATCGAGGCGACGACCGGCGAGGGCGCGCTCGCTTACGTGCAAGAGATGGAAAAGGAAAAGCACTTTATTGAAGGTTTCTATCAGGCGAGCGGCGACGCCCTCAAGGAAAAATTGAAATCGGAGCGCGAGGACAAGAAGGCGCTGGAAAAAGAACTGGCACGGCTCAAGTCGCGGCTCGCCTCTTCACAGGGCGACGAGCTGGCCGACCAGGCGGTTGATGTGAAAGGTAAGGATGGGGCTGTGACGCGGGTGCTCGCGGCGGCGCTCGACGGCGCCGATGCCAGGGCCCTGCGCGAGACGCTGGACAAGTTGAAGGACAAGCTCAAATCGGCGGCGATCGTGCTGGCGGCGGTCGAAGGCGGCAAGGTCACGTTGATCGCGGGCGTCACCGCCGACCTCACCTCGAAGCTCAAGGCCGGCGACCTGGTAAATTTCGTTGCGCAACAAGTAGGTGGGAAAGGGGGGGGGAGGCCGGATATGGCTCAGGCCGGAGGTACCGAACCCGCCAAGCTCCCCGAGGCGCTGGCGTCGGTCCGTTCCTGGGTTGAACAGCGGTTGTAGCGGATCAAGAAAATTCCCCTGCGGTGCCGCGACACCGCTGGGGAATTTCCTTCTGGTGTAGACTGCTTGCCCCGCATTCCTTGGCGCAAGGATGGGGGGTTCGTTCCGAATCCAATCAAGGAGGAGTCATGAAACGCATGCTATTGCTGGTGTTGGCGACCCTGTTCGCCGCTTCCTGCGCGACGGGACCGTCGCGCGAACGGGACCTGGTCAACCGGGCGCTCGACGCCATGGGCGGCGCCGATTCGGTGGCCAAGGTGAAGACGATCACCGTGAAGG
>CAZCGD010000217.1:0-1685 GCA_964498105.1 uncultured Streptomycetaceae bacterium | reverse complement strand
ACCCAGAATTTCGACAAGAAGACCGGTTATCGCTCCCGCTCGTTCCTCACCGTGCCCATGAAGAGCCATGAGGGCGAGATCATCGGCGTGCTGCAACTGATCAACTCCAAGGATCCGGAGACCGGCGAGGTGGTCGCGTTCTCCGACGCCGACCAGCATCTTGCCGAATCGCTCGCATCGCAGGCGGCGATTGCGTTGACCAACCGCCTGCTGATCATTCATCTGGAGAACCTGTTCGAATCCTTCATCGGACTGATCAACGCCGCGATCGACGACAAGTCGCCGTACACCGGCGGACACTGCCAGCGCGTGCCGATGCTCACCATGCTGCTGGCCGAGGCGGTCAACAACTGCAAGGTCGGCCCGCTCCGGGATTTCTCCATGACGGATGGCGACCGCTACGAGCTCAAGATTGCGGGGCTGCTGCACGATTGCGGCAAGGTAACGACGCCGGTGCACGTGGTGGACAAGGCGACCAAGCTGCAGACCATCTTTGACCGCGTCGTCCTTGTCGACACCCGCTTCGAAGTAATCAAGCGCGATGCGGAAATCGCGCTGCTTCGGGCGCGGCTCGAGAAACTCGGGCAGGGCCGCACGGACGCCGTCGGTGATGCGCAACTGTCGGCTGGCATCCGCGAGATCGAGTCCGACCGCGATTTTCTGCGGCGTGCCAACATCGGCAGCGAGTCAATGAAGGACGAGGACATTGCCCGCGTGCTGGCGATCGCCAAACGCTACCGCTGGCGCGGCAGCGACGGGGCCAGCAGCGATTTCTTGAGTGAGGAGGAGATCCGGAATTTCACCATCCGGCACGGCACGCTTACCCCGGAGGAGCGCCAGATCATTAATCACCACATCGAGGTCACTATCCAGATGCTGGAGGCTCTGCCCTGGCCCAAGCATCTCAAGAAAGTCGCCGAATACGCCGGCGGCCACCACGAGCGCATGGACGGCAAAGGCTATCCGCGGGGCCTCAAGCGCGACCAGATGTCGGTCCAGGCGCGCTGCATGGGTATCGCCGACATCTTCGAGGCGCTGACCGCCAAGGACCGTCCCTACAAGAAGGGCAAGACGCTCACCGAATCGCTCACCATCCTCGGCAAGTTCAAGTTGAACGGTCACATCGACCCGGACCTCTTCGACATATTCATGTGGGAAAAGGTCTACGAGAAATATGCCAGCCAGTTCCTCGACCCCGATCAGATCGACGACGTTGAAGTGACGAGGATTCCCGGCTACGTTCCGCCGCCGGCGCAGTAGGCGTCGTTTCTTGGATCAATGTCCGGGATTGAGCACGTGCGTCCTGCCGACGCTGAGAAAGAGTTCCTGCAGAGCCCCAGCAGCATCCCCAGGTGACTTTTTTCGTCACATCGTGACCAAGGGAGGCACTGCCTCATAATCATGTGGCACCTCTGGTCGTGAAAATAGGCCGTTGTCACGACACAGGCGCGGCCATTTCTCACATTGGTGGGCGGCGCCCACCGTTGGCACCAAACTTGCTCCAGTAGAGGTTGCGAGCAGTGAAAATTGCTTGTTTTTAGTAGGTTAACCACTAAAGGAGCATCCAAATGAGATACGTTCAGAAGGGCTTCACGTTGATCGAACTGATGATCGTGGTCGCGATCATCGGCATTCTGGCGGCGGTGGCGCTGCCGGCGTACCAGGACTACACCGTCCGGGCGAAG
>CAZCGD010000216.1:0-16899 GCA_964498105.1 uncultured Streptomycetaceae bacterium | reverse complement strand
CCCTTTCCTGCGGCTGCTGTTACCCGCCGTCCTTGCACTCCTGGCCGCGCACGCACACGCGCAGACCTACCCCGTCAAGCCGGTGCGGGTGCTGGTGGGCTTTCCGCCGGGCGCCGGCGTGGACATCACCACCCGGCTCGTGACGCCCAGGCTCGCCGAGGCGCTCGGCCAGCAGTTCGTGGTGGACAATCGCGCTGGCGCTGCCGGCAATATCGCCGCCGAGATCGCGGCCAAGACACCGCCAGACGGCTACACGCTGCTGTTCGGGTCGGCATCCCTGGCCATGAGCCAGTCGCTGTACAAGAGCCTCAACTACAACCTGGAGCGGGACTTCGAGCCGGTCGGGCTGGTTGCGTCCGCCCCGTTCATACTGGTGGTGCACCCTTCCGTGCCGGTGAAGTCCGTCAAGGACCTCGTCGCGCTCGCCAAATCCCGGCCCGGCCAGCTTTCATTCGCCTCGACCGGCAACGGCAGCACGCCGCATCTCACGATGGAAATGTTCAAGACGCAGGCGGGTATCAGCCTGGTCCACGTTCCGTACAAAGGCACGCCGCAGGCAGTGCTCGACGTCATGTCGGGCCAGGTGCCGGTGATGTTCGCCAATACCTTGTCGGTGCTGCCGCTCACCCGGAGCAACAGGTTGCACGCGCTCGGCATCAGCGGCGCGAAACGCAGCCCTGCCGCACTGGAGATTCCGACCATTTCCGAGGCCGGCATGAAGGATTTCGAGGCGAGCACCTGGTTCGGAATATTTTCCCCCGCCGGGACGCCGCCGGCGATACTGCAGCGGCTGAGCACCGAGATCGTGCGCATCGTGCAGCAGCCCGACATGAAGGAACGCCTGCTCGCGCAGGGCGCGGACCCGATCGGCATGCCTGCGGAGGCGTTCCGCGCCTACGTCAAGGCGGAAATCGCCAAGTGGGGGAAGGTGGTGCAGGCTTCCGGCGCCAAAGTCGAATGATGCGTGACATGATGAGGCGTGACATGGTGAAGCGTGACATGGTGAAGCGTGACGAGTGTCGGGTGTCGAGATGCGGGCGACACCCCGTTCAAAGTTCCAAGTTCAAAGTTCCAAGTTAAACCTTGAACCTGGAACCTGGAACAGCCCCTTCCCTCATCCCTCATCCCTTATAAATCTCAAACTCCAAATCACAAACTCCAAATCCCAAACAAAACTCAAATTCCAAACTCCAAACGTTTGCTGCTTAGTGCTTGAGATTTGGTGCTTGTTTGTAATTTGGTGCTTGGCATTTGGTGCTTGTCTTATCCTTCATCCCTCATCCCTTCAATGGAAGTAACCCGCACCCTCGCCCGCTACCTCGTCAATTCGCGCTGGGCGGATATCCCGGAACGCGTACGCCACGAAGCCTGCCGCGCCGTGCTTAACTGGCTCGGCTGCGCCGTCGGCAGCTGCCGCCATGAAACCGTGGAATGCGCGCTGGCGGCGGTACAGCCGTTTTGCGGCCCGCCCCAGGCGGCGGTGCTCGGGCGCGGCGAGCGCGTGGACATCCTGCATGCGGCGCTCGTGAACGGCATCAGCTCCCACGTGCTCGACTTCGACGACACCCACGCGCGGGCGATCCATCCCAGCGCGCCGGTGCTGCCCGCGCTCTTCGCTTTCGCGGAGTGGCGCAAGGTCAGCGGCGCAGACCTGGTGCACGCGTTCGTGCTGGGCGTCGAGGCCGAGGAGCGCGTCGGCCTGTCGGTTTTTCCCGAACATTACCGCGCCGGCTGGCACATCACGGGGACAGCCGGCGTGTTCGGCTCGGCTGCGGCGACGGGCAAGCTGCTGGGCCTCGACGAGCGGCAGATGGCGTGGGCGCTCGGCATCGCTGCTACGCAAGCCGCCGGCCTGCAGGAGATGTTCGGCTCCATGTGCAAGAGCTTGCATCCCGGCCGCGCCGCGCAGAACGGGTTGACCGCGGCGCTGCTCGCCGCGAAGAATTTCACCAGTTCGGAGCGCGCCATCGAGGCGCCGCGCGGCTTCGCCCGGGTGCTGTCCACCAAGTTCGACCCCGAGGTCATCACGACGGGGCTCGGCGAGCGCTTCGAACTGCTCTCCAATATGTACAAGCCTTACGCCTGCGGGCTGGTGGTGCATGCCGCGATCGACGGCTGCATCGAGCTCGTGCGCGAGCACCGGCTGACCCCGGATGCGATCGAAGCAGTGGAGCTTACGGTCAGCCCGCTCGTGCTCGACCTGACCGGCAACAAGGCGCCGCAGACCGGTCTCGAGGGCAAGTTCAGCGTCTATCACGCGGTCTCGGCGGCCATCATCCACGGCGCGGCAGGCGAAGCGCAGTTCAGCGAGGCCTGTGTGCGCGACCCGCGCGTCGTTGCAGTGCGCAACCGGGTCAGCGCGAAAGTGGATCCCGCCATCGGCCGTACGGAAGCACGTGTTACGATCCGCACGCGGGATGGGCGTGTGTTCAACCGCCACGTGGAGCACGCGCTCGGCACGCTGGCGCGCCCGATGAGCGATGCCGATCTCGAAGCCAAATTCAGAGGCCTCGCCGGTGAAGTGCTGCCAGTCGCGCAGGTCGACGAGATCATCAAGTTATGCTGGCAACTCCCTGCTCTGCCTGACGCCGGGTCGCTGGCGCGCGCCGCAGTGCCTCTGGCCGGAAGGGCGTGACCTGGCACAGCGTGACATGATGATTCGTGACATGGTAAATCGTGACGGGGCATAGCACGGTGCAATTTGACGGCTGCCGTATCAGTAACCCTTGGAGACCAACACGTGAAGCGTGACAAGAAGGCCACGGCGGAGATTTCGCCGTTGATGAAGACGTTGTCGGAGTACATCGCGGGCGCGGTGAAACGGCCGCTGCCGGAAGCGGTCGTCGAAAAGACCCGGCACCACGTGCTCGACACGATGGCCGCGATGGTGTCGGGGTCGCGGCTGCTGCCCGGCAGGAAGGCGATCGCCTATGCGAAGACGCTGGGCGGCGTGAAGGAATCCACCGTCATCGGCTCGCGCCTCGTCACCACCGCGCAGCACGCGGCGCTCGCCAACGGCATGCTCGGCCACGCCGACGAGACTGATGACTCGCACGCGCCTTCCCTGTGCCATCCCGGCTGCGCCATCGTGCCCGCGGCGCTGGCGATGGCGGAGCGCGAGGGCGCAAACGGCGCGACGTTCCTGCGCGCGGTGGCGCTGGGCTACGACGTCGGCTGCCGGCTGGGCCTCGCGCTGCATCCCTATGATTTCCGCACCGTGGGGCACTCCACCCATAGCTTCGGCCCGATGTTCGGCTCTGCAGCGGCCGCCAGCGCGCTCGCGGGGCTCAACGCCGATCAGGTGCGCTGGGCGCTCTCTTACACCGCCCAGCAATGCTCCGGCGTCTCGTGCTGGATGCGCGACGAGGAGCACATCGAGAAGGCATTCGACTTTGGCGGCATGCCGGCGAGAAACGGCGTTGCCGCCGCTGCCATGGTCGCCGCCGGCTTCACTGGGGTTGAAGACGTATTTTCCGGCGAGCGCAATTTCTTCATCGCTTACGACGAGGCGCGCCGCATCGGCAAGCCGCCCGAACCGCAGCGCCTGGTGGAGGGGCTCGGCACCACCTTCGAGATCATGAACACCAACATCAAGCGCTGGTCGGTGGGCTCGCCGATCCAGGCTCCTCTCGACTCCCTGCTCGATCTCATCCGCGCGCACGGGATCAAGGCCGGCGACGTCGAGAAGCTCACGGTGCGGGTCGCGCACCAGGGCGCCAACACCACCGACAACCGCGCGATGCCCGACATCAACATGCAGCACATGTGCGCGGTGATGCTACAGGACGGCATCGTCACCTTCATCTCCGCGCACGACGAGAAGCGCATGAAGGACCCGAAGCTGCTCGCGCTGAGAAGCCGCATCGAACTCCACGGCGACGACGAACTGACGCGCGTGATTCCCTCGCGCCAGGGTATCGTCGAACTCAAATTGAAGGACGGGCGCGAGCTGCGGCACCACACCAAGGCGGTGCGCGGCACCGCGCAGAACCCCATGCAGCGGGCGGAGGTGGACGAGAAGGCCTTCCACCTGATGGCGCCCATACTCGGGAAGAAACGCGCCCGTGCCCTGTGCGACGCGGTATGGAACCTGGAGCGCCTGGCGGACGTGCGGAAGCTCCGCCCGCTGCTGCGGGCCTAGATCGTCATCTCGATCGTGTAGAGACCGCCGCTGAACCGGTCCACTGCATAGACGACCTGGCGGTCGTCGACGTAGACGTCGTTCATCTGGATCGCGCCTTTCGGCGACAACCGCGGCGCGCCCGGCACGAAGTAGGCAATCTCGCGCGGCTGGTAGACGTTGGCGATGTCGTAGACGCGAATCCCGGCGTTGAAGCAGGAGCCGAGGATGATGTCTTCCGAGCGCCAGGCGTGGCGCGCCGGGTAGTTCTCGTAAATATTGTGGGCGCCGTAGCGGCCGCCGCGCTTGCCGAACACCTCGACCGGGGGCATCGGCAAGGTCGAGACCGGCACCAGGTTCTTCTCTTCCCGCGCGTCCACTATCCACATCAGCTTCGGCCAGTCGATGCCGTCGTCCTTGTTGCATTCGTCCGCAAGCACCAGCAGGTTGCGCCTGATCAGCGGCATCGCCGTGTGCGACATGCCGTTGAACGGGGGCGAAATCCTGAGCCGGGACACTTCCTTCGGATGCGCCTTGTCGCTGATGTCGAGGATGACCACGCCGCCGTCGATGTAGCCCATGTACGCGCGGTCCGGCCGTTCCGGGTAGACGCTGATGTTGTGCGGCCGGTAGCCGCCGTCGAACCGGGGGTGGCGCGGCACCGGCGGCTCGGCGTCTCCCTCCCTGGTCCCGGGATACCACCAGCGGCCGGCTTCCACCGGCTTCGACGGGTTGCGCACGTCGACGATGCGGTAGATCTGGTGGTCCTTGGGGTTGCGCGGCTGGTGGTCGGGCGCGCCGCAGCTCAGGTGCACGAACTCCCCGTCGACGAACCAGCAGCAATGCGCGCCGAGCGAATGCGGCCCCGACGCGTCGAAATGCGAGATGAGCCTGGGTTTCTCCGGCACGCTGACGTCGAACAGGTCGAACCCGGCCGGCTTCATGCCCACGTTCGCGCGGATGTTGTTCGGGTCGTTGGGATTGCCCTTGCCGCCGCGCACCTGGTAGCACACCACCATCATGTCGCCAACGACCTCGAGCGAATTCGAGCGCACCATGGCGTGCGGCAGATCGGTCTGCACGACGACCCTGGGTTCACGCGGATCGCTCACGTCGACGCCGGTGAAATTCTTCGGCGCCGATTCGTGCGCCAGCCAGAGTATGCGGCGGCCGTCCTTCGCCAGCTGCATGTTGCAGCCCTCGCCGATGCCGCCGAAGCCGTTCAGCTCCTGCTGCGCGAGCAGCTTCATGTTGAGTTCCAGCGTCCTGCCCGGCTGCGCTCCGGGATTCATCGATCCGCTTGTGGCCATTTCGCTCCCTTTCTATCCTGTCGGCTGACGAACTACGGCTTGGTGAAGCCGAGGTAGGCCATCACGCTCCTGGCCTGCTCGTACTCCGCCTCCATGTGCTTCCTCGTGTCGGCGGCATTCCTGAATATCGCTTCTCCCTGCGCGCGCTCGGCGCTGACGCGGAACTCCTCGCTCGTCGCCACCTTGCGCATGACCTCCTCCCAATAGGCGATCTGGGCCGGCGTGATGCCTTTCGGCGCGAGTATCGCCCGCCAGGTTTCGTAGGTCGCCGCCGAGTGGCCCAGCTCGGCCCACGTCGGCACCGCGCTCAATGCGCCCTTCAAGCGCTTCGGCGCGGTCACCGCGATCGCGCGCAGGCCGCCGCTTTCGATCTGCGGCAGGAACTGCACCGCGGCTCCCAGCGTCACGTCCACGTGCCCGCCCAGCAGTGCCGGCACGTGCTTGCCCGCCTCGAAGACGACCACCTTGACCGGCTTGATGTCGATGCCTGCCGATTGCAGGACCAGGCCGTTCGCGATCCGGGTGAGGATCGTGCTGACCGAGATGGTCAGTTGATCGGGGCGCGCCTTCAGCGCCTCGACGAGGTCTCTGCCGCTCTTCAGCGGCGAGTCCGCGCGCACGACCACGACGTAAGCCTCGGTCATGATGGTCGCGATCGGAGTCAGGTCGGTATAGGTCACGGCGAGACGGCCCGCGAGATGGTTGCCGAGCAGCACGGGCGACGCCAGGCTCAGGTAATGCGGGTCGCCGCTGCGCTGGCTCAGATAGGTGTAGGCGAGCGCGTGTTCCCCGCCGGCGCGGTTTGCGACCCCGCTCGACACCGGCAGCAGCTTCATCTCCTGCCACAGCCGCTGCACGACACGCGCGGTGGAATCCATCGCGCCCCCCGGCGCGTTCGGCGCGATGAGCTCGACGTGACGCTGCGGGGACCAGCCTTGCGCGGCCGCCGCGAACGGGATCGCGAGCGCCGCCGCGAGCCATACGGCCGGCGCGCCCATCCATGCAGTCCATATTCCGGTCACTTCAACTCCTCCCGAGCTGACGGGTATTGTATCGCTGTCGTCATTCCCGGCCCGCGCTTGCGCTCCGGCGCCGCGCTTGCAACAATCTCGCCTTCCGTTTTTTCCATAGCCCGCCCCGTGGACTTCAAACTGACACCCGAGCAGGAAGCGTTTCAAGCCGCGGTGCGCGGCTTCGCCGAGAAGCACCTGCGCGAGGGTGCGCTCGCCCGCGCCCACCGTACCGAGCATCCGGTGGATGTCGCCCGGCTGATGGCGCAGCAGGGGCTGATGGGCATCACCCTCCCGGAAGCGGACGGCGGCCAGGGTGGGACGCTGATGGATGCGATCCTCGCGATCGAGACTGTCGCGCTGTCCTGCCCGCGCAGCGCCGACGTGGTGCAGGCCGGCAATTTCGGCGCGATCCGCGTGCTCGCCGAGTACGGCACCGCGGACCAGAAGCAGCGTTACCTGAAGCGCCTGCTGTCGGGCGATGGGGTGATCTGCGTCGGCATGACCGAGCCCGAGGCAGGATCCGCAGTGACGGACCTCAAAACGACCGCGACGCCCGACGGCGTGGGTTACCGCGTGAGCGGAGAGAAGGTGTTCACCACCCACGCGCAGTACGCCGACGTGATGGTTGCGTATGTGCGATTTGGGCCGGGAGTGGGCGGGATCGGCTCGGTGCTGATCGAGCGCAATGCCCCCGGGGTCACGCAAGGCAAGCCGTCGCGTTTCATGAACGGCGAGGAATGGGTGACCACGTATTTCGACAACGCCTACGTGCCACCCGAGAACGTCCTGCTCAAGGAAGGCGGCTTCAAGAAGCAGATCGCCGGTTTCAACGTCGAGCGCCTCGGCAACACGGCGCGCTCGCTCGCATTCGGGCGCTACTGCTACGAGGTCGCGCGGCAGTGGGCGCTCACGCGCAAGCAGTTCGGCCGGGCGCTCGCCGAGTTCCAGGGAGTGCAATGGAAGTTCGCCGAAATGAAAGTCAAGCTCGACGCCGGGCAACTGCTGCTCTACCGCGCCGCGGCCAACGCCGACCGCGGGCTGCCTTCGGCCGAGGAAACCGCGATCGCCAAGGCCTACTGCAACCAGGCCGGCTTCGAGATCTGCTCGGAGGCGATGCAGGTCATGGGCGGCCTGGGCTACACCGAGGAGACGCTCGTCGAATGGTGCTTTCGCAAGTGCCGCGGCTGGATGATCGCCGGCGGCTCGATCGAGATCCTGAAGAACCGCATTGCCGAGTCCGTTTTCGAGCGGACTTTTTCGCAACGACCCCCGAAGAAGGATTAAAGTTCTTAAACCACGAAGGACACAAAGGACACGAAGGAATTCCAGTAGAAGGCATCAACGGTTTCTGGTAGATGCCAGGGTACGCTTCCGCATTAATCGACTTGGCTTTTTTTCATTCTTGTTTGGATTCCCTTAGTGTCCTTCGTGTCCTTTGTGGTTCAGCTTCTAGCGTAAATGACAAAGCCCTCCACCTCACAACTGGCGCAGGCGCTGTTCGCGCCGCGTTCGATCGCTCTCATCGGCGCTTCCGGCGACGCGACGAAGAACACGTCGCGCCCGCAACGGTTCCTCCGCAAGCACGGATTTACCGGCGCGGTTTTCCCGATCAATCCGGGGCGTGATGAGATTTTCGGTGACAAGGCCTATCCCGACCTTCGAGCAGTGACCGCGCCGGTGGACCACGCCTTCATCATGGTGCCGGCGCCGGCGGTGGCGGAAGCGATCGCGCAGTGCTGCGAGAAGCGCGTGCCGGTCGTCACCATCTTCAGCGACGGCTTCGCCGAGACCGGCGCGGCCGGGCGCAGGCAGCAGGACGAGCTGTTGAAGCTGGCGCGGGCGAGCGGCGTGCGGCTGCTCGGCCCCAACTGCATAGGCCTCCTCGACTTGCACTCGCACGTCGTGCTCTCGGTCAACGCGGTGCTCGAGCACGCTGAGATCAGGGCCGGCTCGACTGCCATCGTCTCGCAGAGCGGCAGCATGATGGGCGCGCTGATGTCGCGCGGTCTCGGGCGCGGGGCGGGCTTCTCCAAGCTGGTGTCGGTGGGCAACGAGTCCGATCTCGCGGTGGGCGAGATCACCGACTTGCTGGTGGACGACGCCGACACTCAGGTGATCCTGCTGTTCATGGAAACCATCCGCGACGCGGACCGGCTCGCGCGCGGCGCGCGCCGCGCCTACGCCGCCGGCAAGCCGGTAATCGTGTTCAAGCTCGGGCGCTCCGACGTCGGCGTCGAGCTCGCTACTTCCCATACCGGGGCCATGACCGGGTCCGACGACATGGCGGACGCCTTTTTCCGCGCCAACGGCATGCTGCGGGTCGACCTGCTGGAAACACTGTTCGAGCTGCCGGCCCTGATCGCCGGCCGGAAGCCGGCGGCGCGCCACCGCGTGGCGGCCCTGACCACCACCGGCGGCGGCGCGGCGACGGTCGTGGACCGGCTGGGCACGCTCGGCGTGGAGGTAGTGGCGCCCACCGCGGCGGTCATCGCCAACCTGGCGCGCGGGAAAATCCAGATCTCCGGCGCGCGCCTGACCGACTTGACGCTCGCCGGCGCGAAGAAGGAGATCTACAGCGGGGTGCTGAACGAGCTCCTCGCCTCCGACCATTGCGACCTGGTGCTGGCGGTGGTGGGAAGCTCGGCGCAGTTCCAGCCCCACATCGCGATCGATCCCATCCTCGAAGCGGGACGGAACACCAAGCCGCTGGCGGTGTTCTGCGCCCCGCAGGCCGACGCCTCGCTGGCGCTGCTCGCTGAACACGGCATTGCCGGCTTTCGCACGCCCGAAGCGTGCGCCGACGCGATCCGCGCCTGGCGCGACTGGCGTCCGCCGCTGGAGATTCCGGCGCCGGACACGAAGCGCGTCGCCGCCGCCCGCGCGCACCTCGGCGGCAAGCAACGCCTGAACGAACGGGAAGCCTGCCGCGTGTTCGACGCGCTGGGCGTAAAGGCCGCCGCTTCCGAGACCATCACCACGCCGGAACAGGCGGTCAAGCTGGAGTTCCCGGTGGTGGCGAAGATCCTCTCGCCGGACATCGCGCACAAGACCGACGCCGGAGGCGTGGCGGTGAACATCGCCAACGCCGATGATCTGAAGCGCGCCGCTGCGGCCATCCTGCAGCGCGTGCGCGTGAAGCACCCGGACGCGCGCTTGAACGGCGTGCTGGTGCAGCGCATGGAAAAAGGCCTGGCGGAGATCATCCTCGGCTACCAGCGGGATCCCCAGGTGGGCCCGGTGGTAGTGCTCGGCGTGGGCGGCGTGCTGGCCGAGATCTACCGCGATTTCGCCGTGCGCCTCGCGCCGGTGACGGACGACGAGGCCGCGCGCATGATCGAGCAGGTAAAGGGACTCGCTGTCATCCGCGGCTACCGCGGCCTGCCGCGCGGCGACGTCGCGGCGCTGGCGCGGGCGGTGGCCGCGTTCTCGCAGTTGGCGCACCTCGAGCCGCGGGTAGTCGAGGCCGAGATCAACCCGCTGCTGGTGAAACGGGAAGGCGAGGGTTGTGTCGCGGTGGACGGGCTGCTGGTGCTCGCGGACAATGGCAGTAAGTAACAACTGCGTCTCAGGTAGGACGTCTCAGGTGAGGCGTCCCAGGTACGGCGTCCCAGGTACGGCGTCCCAGGTACGGCGTCTCAGATACGGCGTCTCAGATGGTGCGTCTCAGATAAGGCGACGGAATTGAGTATAAATGGCGCTTCACCTGAGACGTTTTACCTGAGACGCTTCACCTGAGACGCTTCACCTGAGACGCTTCACCTGAGACGCTTTTGGAGACCATCATGCTGCTCAAAACCATCGCCGACTACGCGGTCAGGGAACAAACTTCGAAACTACCCAGGGAGGCGATTCACCACGCGAAGCGCGCGGTGATCGACTGGTACGCGTCGCTCCTGCCCGGCAGCCGCGTCGCGCCGGCGACGCTGCTCGAGCAGGCGCTCGCCGACGAGCTCGACCACGGCCGCGCCCGGCTTGCTTCCGGCCGCCGCGCCACGCTGCGCGCCGCTGCGCTCATCAACGGCGCCGCCTCCCACGCCGTGGAGTTCGACGACATCTGGCGCAACGCCGTCTACCACCCGGGCGCCCCGGTGATTGCAGCCGCGCTGGCCGTCGCGCAGTCGCATAACGCAACCGGCGAGCAGTTTCTGCGTGGGGTGATCGTCGGCTACGAGATCTCGACCCGCATCGGCGAGGCAGTGATGCCCTCGCATTACAAGTACTGGCATACCACCGGCACCGTGGGCTGCTTCGGCGCGGCCGCGGCCGCTGCCACGCTCGCCGGCTGCAACCGCGAACAGTTCATGAACGCGCTCGGCACCGTCGCCACCTTCGCCGCCGGGCTGCAGCAGGCGTTCCGTTCCGAGGCGATGAGCAAGCCGCTGCACGCGGGGCGCGCGGCGGAAGCCGGCGTGCTCGCGGCACTGGCGGCGGCGAAGGGCGTCACCGGCGTGCACGATATGCTCGAGGGCGAAGTCGGGTTCGGGGCGGCGATGAGCGTCAATCCCGACTGGGCGAAAGCGACGAAGGGACTCGGCACCGATTACAACATCACTCACGTCACCTTCAAGAACCACGGCTGCTGCGGCCACACCTTTGCGCCGCTCGACGCGGTGCTGGAGCTGAAGCGCAGGCACGGCTTCACGCACCAGGATGTGCGCAAGATCCGTATCGCGACCTACAAGGGCGGCCTCGATATTGTCGACAACATGAATCCCGAGGGCGAATACCAGGCGAAGTTCAGCCTGCAGTACACCGCCGCCCACGCGCTGATCTACGGCAGCGTGCGGCTGAATGCTTTCGGGCCGGAGCGCCTCGGCAACCCCGACGTGCGGGCGTTGATGCAGAAGATCGAATGCATAGCCGATCCCGAGCTATCGAAGGCGTTCCCGGGCCAGCGGGCGGCGAACGTCGAGATCGAGCTTGCCGACGGCCGCAAGCTCACGCACTTCCAGCCCACGCGTAAGGGCGATCCCGAGATGCCGCTCACCGACGCGGAGTTGAACGACAAGTACGTGGAGCTGGTGGCGCCGGTGCTGGGCGACGCCGGCGCGCGCGCCTTGCTGAAGGACCTGTGGGCGCTCGAGACCCTGAAGAGCGTCGAGTTCGACCCTGCCGCGCGCCCGGCCGTGCGCGCCGCCGGCTAACTGAAAGGAATATCAAGATGACGACGCAGCAACGCAAGGGCCCGCTCGCCCGGTTTACCGTCCTGGATCTCACGCGCGCGCGCTCGGGGCCGACGGCGGTGCGACAGCTGGCCGACTGGGGCGCCAACGTCATCAAGATGGAGGAGCCGGGAGACAAGCCGGGGGCGGTGGACGACCGCCGCCACGGGCCGGACTTCCAGAACCTCCACCGCAACAAGCGCAGCATGACGCTGAACCTCAAGTCGCCGGACGGCGTGGCGATCTTCAAGCAGATGGCAAAGACCGCCGACGTAATCGTCGAGAACTATCGGCCCGGGGTGAAGCACCGCCTCGGCATCGATTACGAATCGATCCGCAAAATCAACCCGCGCATCGTTTACGGCAGCATCAGCGGTTTCGGCCAGGACGGTCCCTACTCCGACCGCCCCGGGCTCGACCAGGTGGCGCAGGGCATGAGCGGCCTCATGTCCATCACCGGCCGCCCCGGCGAGGGGCCGATGCGCGCCGGCATCGCCATCGGCGACACCAGCGCGGGCATGCTGCTCGCGTTCGGCATCGTCACCGCGCTGCTCGAGCGGGAAGAAACGGGCGAAGGCCAGTGGGTCAGCACGTCGCTGCTGCAGGCGCTGATTGCGATGCTCGACTTCCAGGCCGCGCGCTGGCTGGTGTCGCACGACGTGCCGGAGCAGGTCGGCAACGACCACCCGCTGTACATGCCCACCGGCGCGTTCAAGACCCGGGACGGCTACATCAACATCGCCGGCTCGGGCAACCTGTTCCCCCGGCTGTGCGGCGTGATCGGCATGCCGGAGCTGCTGACGCACCCCGACTACTGCGACTTCAAGCAGCGCCACAAGAACCGCGTCGCGCTGGTGAGAGTGATTGAGGAAAAGACCTCACAGCGCACTTCCGCCGAATGGGTGGAGGCGCTCAACAAGGCGGGCGTGCCCTGCGGTCCGATCTACAAGATGAATGAAGTGTTCGCCGATCCCCAGGTCCGTCACCTCGGCATGGCTGTGCCGACGCACCATTACGCGCTGGGCGACATCGAGATCGTCAACCAGGGCGTGCGGCTGTCGAAGACGCCCTACGAAGTGCGGAGCGCCGCGCCCGACCCAGGCGTGAATACCGAAGAAGTGCTCAAGGAATACGGCTACAGCGCGGCGGACATTGAGAAATTCCGCAAGAACGCCGCGATCTAGCCCGCCCTCGCGCGCTGGGCTCAAATTCGAGTGATTAAGGTAATCAGCCGCAGATACACGCAGATAAACGCGGATCAGATCAACAGCTGAACCACAAAGGACACGAAGGACACAAAGGACACAAAGGACACAAAGGACACAAAGGACACAAAGGACACAAAGGAAAACCGTTTAACCCTTCATTCCTCATCCCTCAAGGATCGCGGCCGATGAACCCCGTTAGAGGCCGGGCCTCTAACGGGGTGAACGCCGATAAGAGCAAGATCGAATCAGCCACGGAATCACACGGAAATACACGGACCCCTTAGGATCGCACGTCCACCCACTCGGCCACTTCTTCCACCAAGGTAGCGGATGCTTCGTCGACGCCGACGTAGACGCCTAGCTTGTGCAGTTTCCAATCCATGCAGTCTCAGCCTGATTGGCACGCTTTTGCTTTCGATCGCCCCCTTAGAGTCTATTTGTTTCAATAAGTTAAAGGTGCTATGCGGTGTCGTTGTTCCATATTTGGGAACAGCATGATACCCTCTCCGTATGGGAACACTCTGGAAACGCGATGCTACTCGTCGGGCGAGATCAGCTCGATGAGTTCACCAAGGCCCATGCGGATGCTCGTGCATGGATCGAGAACTGGATCGGCGATGTCGAGGCAGTGCGATGGCGCACGCCGCAGGATATTAAGAGCCGTTACGCGACCGCGAGTTTTTTGGATAACAGAATTGTGATCTTCAACGTGAAAGGAAACCGTTATCGCTTGGAGGTGCAGGTGGTTTACAACACCGGGGTTGTGGTGGTGAAGTGGGCCGGAACTCATGCAGATTACACGAAGCGCATGAACTGAAACTTATGATGCTCGAACCGAAAATCATCAAGACGGATGACCAGTACCGGGCTTACCTGGCGGAAGTAGATCGGCTGGCGGCCGACGATCCCGCTTCCGGAACCCCCGATGGCGACCGTCTCGAGCTGTTCGCCAAGCTCGTGGAGGACTACGAGAAAGAACGCTTCCCGTTTAGGCGTCCTGATCCCATCGAGGCCATCCGTTTTCGGATGGAAGAGCAGGGATTGCGGCAAAAGGATCTGGCGCCGCTACTGGGCGGCAGAAATCGCGTTTCCGAAGTGCTGGCAGGAAAACGGCCGCTCACGGTCGTGGCGATCAGGGCGCTGAGCAACGCACTTAATATACCCGCCGATTTGCTGGTCCGTGAGCCGGAAACGGCGCCGTATCGAGTCAGGCGCCGGAGCGGCGCACGTCAGCCTGTCCGCGCTCAACGCAAGCCTACAGCGCGCCCTTGAATGTCCGGCCGAAGATTGCCTTCGCATGCCGCGTAGGCGGCAACCCCTACGCCGAGGCGCCAAGCCAGAGAAGGACTTCTTCTGCGTTTCGATCGGGAGGAAACACCGGGTAGAACACGCGCTCCACAACGCCGTCGCGTACGATCAGCGTCAGGCGCTTGATCAGCGTCATCCCGTCCACCTCGAACGTCGGCAGACCCAGCGCCTTCGCCAGCTCCAGCTTCGCATCGCTCAGCAGTTCGAACGGCAGGTGCAGCCGCTCCGCCGCCTCGCGCTGGTACGCCGTGTCCTGCGTGGAGAGGCCGAACACCTGGGCAGCGCCGGCGCGCTTCAGTTCATCGAAGTGATCGCGAAAGGCGCAGGATTGCGGCGTGCAGCCGCGCGCGCCGGGTATTGCGTTCCAGCCGGTCGGCAGCTCCTGGTCGGGCCGGCCGGTGCGCGGATAGATATAGACGACCGTCCTGCCCACCAGCCAAGAGATATCCACGCGCCGCCCGGCGGTGGACACCAGCGCAATTTGCGGCAGCCGCATCCCGGCGAGGTGCGCGCAAGCCCCGTCGTCCTGCGGCACCGGCAGGTCCTTCGGAAGCTCATAAACGTTATCCGTGCGCGCCATGCTACTTGACTAGCAGGTTCACAAGAATCTGCTTGTAGATATTCATCAATGGATCGATGTCATCAACGCGCACGGATTCGTTGACCTTGTGGATGGTCGCGTTGGTCGGGCCGAACTCGATGACCTGCGGGCAGATGTCGGCGATGAAGCGCCCGTCGGAGGTGCCGCCGGTGGTGGAAAGCTTGGTCTCGACGCCGGTGACGGTCTTGATCGCGCGGCCGACGGCGTCCACCAGGTCCCCCGGTGTGGTGAGAAACGGCCGCCCGTCGTAGCGCCATTCGAGGTCGTGCTTCACGCCGTGCTTGTCGAGGATGCCGACGACGCGCGTCTGCAGCGACTCCAGCGTGCTGGCGGTGGAGAAGCGGAAATTGAATTTCACGTGCAGTTCGCCCGGGATCACGTTATTCGCGCCGGTGCCGGCGTTGATGTTCGATATCTGCCAGGTGGTGGGCGGGAAGAATTCGTTGCCTTCGTCCCATTTTGTTGCCGCGAGCTCGGCGAGAGCGGGCCCGAACTCGTGCACCGGGTTTTTCGCGAGATGAGGATAGGCGACGTGGCCCTGCACGCCCTTCACCACCAGGTTGCCGGAGAGCGAGCCGCGGCGGCCGTTCTTGATCATGTCGCCGAGGCGCTCGACGCAGGTCGGCTCGCCGACGATGCAGTAGTCCATCTTCTCGCCGCGATCCCGCAACGCCTCGACCACCTTCACCGTGCCGTCCAGCGCGGGCCCTTCCTCATCAGAGGTAAACAGCACGGCGATCGAGCCGGCGTGATCAGGATGCGCTGCGACAAAACCCTCGATTGCGGTCACGAAGGCGGCAAGCGAGGTCTTCATGTCGGACGCCCCGCGCCCGTAGAGCAGGCCGTCGCGTAGCGTGGGCGTGAAGGGGTCGCTCGTCCAATGCTCGAGCGGCCCGGTCGGCACGACGTCGGTGTGGCCGGCGAAGCACAGTAGCGGCGCAGCATCGCCGCGCCGCGCCCACAGGTTGTCCGTGCCATTCGCGCCAGAGCGCTCGCTCACGAAACCCAGCGGCTCGAGCCGCGCGGCGATGAGGTCGAGGCAGCCGGCGTCCTGCGGCGTGACCGAACGGCGCGCGATGAGCTGCCTGGCGAGTTCGAGGGTGGGAGAAGTCATGTGCTGAACGGCGTGATGAGTGATGGGTGATGAGTAAAGCAGGCTCGAATCTTAACAGAGCAGGTAAAATGCCGGCACAACAACGCCGGTTTCCGCGCCCTCTTTCTTCGTGACCACGCTGCTCCTTTCTCACCGGCTTCATGCCCGCTTTGGCGCGCGGATCGCCGCAGCCGTGGCACGCGGCAGCCTGCCCGTCGAATGGCTCGTGCTGCCGGCCGATCCTGCCGCGCGCCTCACCGATGCGGAGTGCGCGCGCGTGGAAACCGCGTTCTTCTCGGCCGATGTCTTCCCGGATTTCTCGCGCCAGTTCTTCTCCACCGTGCGCAAGGCGCCGCAGCTCCAGTGGTTGCACGTGTTCAACGCCGGAGTGGACCACCCGATCTATACCGAGATGCTCGAGCGCGGCGTGCGGCTCACGACCTCCTCCGGCTCTGCCTCCGTGGCAATCGCGCAGACTGCCATCCTAGGGCTGCTGGCTCTCGCGCGCGGATTCCCGCACTGGCTTGCCGCGCAACGCCGGCACGAATGGACGCCGATGCGGGGTGAGATGTTGCCGCGCGACCTCGCGGGGCAGACCGCGGTGATCCTGGGGCTCGGCGGGATTGGAACCGAGATCGCGCGGCTCGCGCGCGCCCTTGGGCTCACCGTGATCGGCGTGCGCCGCGCCCCGCGCCAACCCGACGACCCGGTGGACGAGCTGCACCCGCCGGCGGCGCTGGCGGGCCTGGTGGCACGCGCAGACTGGCTCGTGATCGCCTGCCCACTCACGCCGGAAACCCGGGGGCTGGTGGACGCCGCGCTGATCGCGCGGCTGCCGCAGGGCGCGCGCGTCATCAACATCGCGCGCGGCGAGATCGTAGACGAACCGGCGCTGATTGCTGCCTTGCAAAGCGGGCGCCTCGCCGGCGCCTATCTCGATGTATTCGAAACCGAGCCGCTGCCGCCGGAGTCGCCGCTATGGGACCTGCCGAACGTGATCGTCACGCCGCACAATGCCGGGGCGGCCGCGGGCGGCGACGAGCGGGTGCTGGAGATTTTCCTCGACAATTTCGGTCGCTGGCAG
>CAZCGD010000215.1:0-1672 GCA_964498105.1 uncultured Streptomycetaceae bacterium | reverse complement strand
GTGATGCACGGCGTTTGCCTGTCGGTCGGCAGCACGGATCCGGTTGATTTCGAATTCCTCGACAAGCTGGCCGCGCTCGCGAAACGCGTGAAAGCGGTATGGCTCGGCGATCACATCTGCTGGACCGGTGTGGCGGGGCTCAATGGCCACGATCTGTATCCGGTGCCGTACACGGAAGAGGGCCTGCGGCACATGGTCTCGCGCGTGCGGATCATCCAGGATTACCTGGAGCGGCCGCTGGTGCTGGAGAATCCATCGACTTACCTGACCTTCGCATCGTCCTCGATGCCGGAGGAAGAATTCATCGCACGGCTTGCGGTCGAGGCGGACTGCGCGCTGCTGCTCGACGTCAATAATGTGTATGTGACCTGCCGGAATCACGACCTGGATCCGGTGGCATATCTGGATGCCTTGCCCTACCAGCATGTGGTGCAGGTGCACCTGGCCGGCCACACGGACAACGGCACGCATTGCATCGACACGCATGACGGGCGCGTGATCGACGAGGTCTGGAAGCTCTACGCGCATGTGCACGAAAAGACGGGCGGTCGCGCGACGCTCCTGGAGTGGGACGCGAACGTGCCAAAGTTCCAGGTGCTGCAGCAGGAAGTCGGCAAGGCCGCGCGATTCCGCAATGGCGCCAAGGCTGCAAGGTCGATAGCCGCATGAGTCTCCGCGACACCCCGCGACTGGAGACGGTTGAACGCTGGATGCAGGCGGTCGTGATGCATCCGGGAGGGGCTGAAAACGGCATCAGATCGAAGTCGGCGCGCCGCCTGCTGCCGCAGGCTGCGGCGAGCCTCGAGAGTGTCGTGCTGCCGTCGAAGTCGCTCACCTCCATCGAGCGGCTCGGTATCTACGCGCACATGTATTATGCGCGGCTCCTCGAGATCCTGGTCGCGGAATACCCGACAACCCGGCAAATCCTGGGCGAAAAGGCATTCGAACGCGCCTGCCGCCGGTTCCTGGAGCGCAATCCTTCGAAGCACCGCACGCTCAGTCACCTGAGCGAGCGATTCCCGGATTTCCTGTCGCGGCACCTGCCGCCCGGCAATCGCAGCAAGCTTGCAGTTGACGTCGCGCGCATCGAGCGGGCGATGGAAGACGTGTTCGACGCGCCGCGGGCCGAGCCCCTGACGGCGGCCGAGTTTGCCTCGATCAGTGCCGACCAGTGGCATCGCGTGCGGTTGCGCGTAATTCCCGCGCTGCAGCTGTTGAAGCTGCGCTTCCCGGCCAATGCCTACATGAATGCGTCGCGCGGTGTTGGGAAGCCGCATATGCCACGCCCGCGCGCGACATTTGCGATCGTCTATCGTCGCGGGTTCCAGGTGTTCCGGCGCGATCAGACGCCCGAGCAGTTCAAGCTGCTCTCGGCGCTCGCGGTGGGCCGCACGCTCGCCGATGCCGTGCGCTCGAGTATCAGCGGGCGCGGCGGCGACGCGGACCAGTTGGCCGCCACGCTCGGCGCTTGGTTCCGCGAGTGGGCCGCCGCGGGGGTCTTCTGCGGCATCGAGCGGTAATTTGGCACCAAGTAGGGGAGTAAGGCTGTGAATATTCGCAATCTGGCCACCGGGCTCAAGTACTGCGGCGAGGCCTGCGGCAAGAAGCAAACCTATTACATTTTCGAGAGCGGCAAGGCCTATGTGGTGATGTCGGGCTCTCGCACCAAGCG
>CAZCGD010000214.1:0-2691 GCA_964498105.1 uncultured Streptomycetaceae bacterium | reverse complement strand
TCGAAGCGGCGCGAGCCGTCGCCTTCGGGAAAGTTCTCGACCTTGAGGACCTCGGCGCCCATGTCGCCCAGCACCATGGTGCAATACGGCCCGGCCATGATGTTGCTGAGATCGAGCACTTTCATCCCTTCCAGCGGCAGCGCCATGAAGTTGATCCCTTCTTATGAACCAGCAGAACCGCGGCTCGACAGTGCAGTCCGAACTATGTTGGAATTGTAGCGCGCTTGACCATCTGAGGAGAAATACCCTGAAACCGTCATTCCGCATTGCGGCGGCGCTGCTCGTGGCGCTGTTTTCTCCGGTGATCGTGCTGGCGCAAGCCACTTCGACAAGCTCAGGACAGGCCTATCCCGTGAAAACCGTGCGCGTCGTGATTCCCTGGCCGCCCGGGGGCTCGAACGACATCGTGGGGCGCATGGTGGTCCAGAAACTCTCGGAATCGATGGGGCAGCAGTTCGTGGTGGACAACCGCGCGGGAGCGTCCGGGGTTCTCGGGTCGGAACTCGTGGCGAAGGCGCCTGCGGACGGCTACACCATCATGGTTCATTCGGCGACGCACCTGGGCAACGCCCATCTCTACGGCGCCAAGCTGGGTTACGACACCCTCAAGGATTTCAGCGGTATCGGGTTGTTGTCGGCGCAGCCCGGCGTGCTGACCACGCACCCGTCGTTGCCCGCGAAAACCACGAAGGAATTCATCGCGCTGGCGAAGTCGCGCCCCGAGCAGATTCTCTATTCATCCTCGGGCAACGGCAGCGCGCCGCATCTGCAGATGGCGCTGCTCATTTCGATGGCGGGCCTGAAGCTCGTGCATGTGCCGTACAAAGGCGGCGTGCCGCAGGTCACCGCGCTGGTGTCGGGCGAAACCCAGGTGTCGTTCGCGACCATCGGCACGGTTATCGCGCATATCAAGGCCGGCAGGCTGCGGCCGATAGCCGTGGGCTCGGCAAAGCCCACCAGGACGCTGCCCGGCGTGCCGACGCTCTCTGAATCCGGCGTGCCCGGATACGAAATGAATCCGTGGATCGGCATGTTCGCGCCGGTGGGCGCGCCGCGGGCGATCATCGACCGGCTCAATGCCGCGGTGAACAAGGTCCTCGCGATACCGGACGTGATCCAGAGGCTCGAAGCGCAGGCGCTCGATCCATGGACCAGCACGCCCGACGAATTCAACGCCCGGCTCAAGGTAGACTACGAGAAGTACGGGAAGCTGATCAAGCTGACCGGCGCCAAGATTGAATGATGGAGCGCGTCGAGGGGCAGAAGAGGGGCCCCGCCGTTCTTTGGTGGGGATCTGACCCCCGGTGACGCGCAGAGCGGCTGAAATGATGATTTTGGAATTCGTGATGGCTTTACTGAGGCCGCTGTTGAATGACTATTAAAATAGAGATCGAGGAGGGGTGATGAAGCTTAATTTTCCATGGGTAGTGCTGGCAGCGGTCGCTGCCACGCTGGCGCCGCTGGCGGTGCTGGCGCAAGCCTACCCCGCGAGAACGGTGCGCATCATTGTTCCCTGGCCGCCGGGAGGCGCCAACGACGTCGTTGCGCGCATCCTGGCCCAGCGCATGACGGAACAGCTCGGCCAGCAGGTCATCGTGGAGAACCGCGGCGGCGCGTCCGGGACGATCGGCTCCGACCTGGTCGCGAAGGGCGCCGCGGACGGCTACACGCTCATGGTGCATTCCGCGACCCACGTGGCCAACCCGCACCTCTACAAGAAGCTGCCCTACGACACGTTGAGGGACTTCATCGGCGTGACACCGCTGGCGGTGCAGGTTGGAATGCTGGTCGTGCACCCGTCGCTGCCGGTGAAAACAGTCAAAGAGTTCGTCGCGCTCGGTAAAGCGCGCCCCGACCAGGTCGTTTACGCCTCTTCCGGCAGCGGCAGTTTCGTGCACCTGGCGATGGCGCTGCTCAACTCGATGACCGGCACGAAGATGGTGCACATTCCGTACAAAGGCGGCGGCCCGGCGACGATCGCGCTCGCCTCGGGAGAAGTCCAGGCGATGACCGCGACCATCGGCTCGCTGATCCCGCACATCGAATCGAAGCGGGTACGGCCGGTGGGCGTGACCTCGGCGCAGCGGGTAAAACAGTATCCGGACGTGCCGGCGATAGCGGAGGGCGTTTCCGGTTACGAGTTCGTCGCCTGGATCGGCGCCTTCGTGGCGGCCGGAACTCCCAGGCCCGTCGTGGACAGACTCAACGCCGAGTTCAGGAAGGCGCTCGAGCATCCCGACGCCGCCAGGATACTTGGAGCGCAGACGCTCGACCCGCTGCCGATGTCGCCGGAGCAGTTCGGCAAGCTGCTGAAGGCGGACTACGACAAGTACGAGAGGTTGATCAAGCTTTCCGGCGCCAAGCTTGATTGAGGCGTGACCTGATGAATCGTGACATGGTGAAGCGTGACATGATGAATCGTGACGTGATGAAGCGTAAGGCAGTATAAACCACGCCGTACCATGTCACGCAGCACCACGTCACGGGGTACCACGTCACGCAGCTTCATGTCACGCTTTTCCTAGGCGGGCGCACACGCCCGTTACCATTTCGTTGAGCGTGCCGAACACCGTAACGCCGGCGGCTTCGAGGGCGGCGCGCTTGGCGGCGTAGGTGCCGTGGCTGCCGTGGACCAGCGCGCCGGCGTGGCCCATGGTGACGCCTTCCGGCGCGCTGCGGCCGGCGATCAGG
>CAZCGD010000213.1:0-1712 GCA_964498105.1 uncultured Streptomycetaceae bacterium | reverse complement strand
GGTGAAACTGCTCCACTGCCTGCCGCAGCGCAAGGCGCCCGCTGCCGCCGCA
The DNA here is from genome assembly GCA_964498105.1 of uncultured Streptomycetaceae bacterium. GTDB lineage: Bacteria > Pseudomonadota > Gammaproteobacteria > Burkholderiales > SG8-41 > SG8-41. Next base: position 1,660 of record CAZCGD010000213.1, on the reverse strand, counting down.
GGCGCCGCGCCCCCGGAAGAGGAGAACCCGGTGATCATCGCCGGCTTCGGCCGCTTCGGGCAGATCGTCGGGCGCATCCTCGCCACGCGCGGCATCACGTTCACGGCGCTCGACAGCGACTCGGAGCAGCTCGATTTCGTGACCCAGTTCGGCGAGAAAGCCTATTTCGGCGACGCATCGCGCCTCGACCTGTTGCGCGCGGCCAAGGCCGACAAGGCCTCCATCCTGGTGATCGCGATCGACGACATCGGGGCCTCCCTCAAATGCGCGGCAATCGTGAAGCAGCATTTCCCGCACATCAAGATTTTCGCGCGCGCGCGGAACCGCCTGCACGCCTACCAGTTGCTCGACCTCGGCATCACGCGCGTGTGGCGGGAGACCTTCCACTCGAGCGCCGACATGGCGGGGCGCGTGCTGTCCGAACTGGGCCTGCCGGACTCGACGGCGGAGGAAACGGTGCGCATGTTCACGCTGCACGACGAGCAGCTGCTGCGGCGCGCCGCGGCGCATCACGCGGACCGGCCCAAGCTGATCGAGATCGCAAGGGCCGGCCGTGCCGAGCTGCGCTCGCTGTTCGAGCAGGACCAGAAATGATTTTTCCGGCGGGCCGCGGCCGGCAAAATCATGAATGAATGATGGGTTTCATCGGAGCCGAACTCCGGTTATAGTCCACGCATTGCCACAACAGTTCTGAAAGGAAAATAACGTCATGCTGAGGAAACCCGCACAGACCAGCCGTCCCATCCACGACCTGCTCGCGCGCCGCTGGAGCACGCGCGCGTTCGACGCGGCGAAACCGGTCACCCGCGAGCAGTTGACCACGCTCATCGAGGCCGGGCGCTGGGCGCCTTCGTGCAATGGCGACGAGCCGTGGCGCTATCTCGTGTGGGACCGGGCGCGCGATCCGGAAGGCTTCCAGAAGGCGTTCGACTGCCTGTCGGATAACAACAAGAAATGGGTGAAGAACGTGCCGCTCCTGATGCTGTCGTGCGCGGGCTCGAACTTCGCCGCCACCGGCAAGCCCAACCGCTGGACCCAGCACGATACCGGCGCGGCGAGCCTCTCGATCGCGCTGCAGGCGGATGCACTCGGCCTCGCGGTGCACCAGATGGGCGGCTACGACGCCGAGAAGGCGCGCGCGGCTTTCGGAATTCCCGCGGAATACATGCCCATGGCCATGGTGGCGGTCGGCTACCAGGCTGCCTCCGACGTGCTCGACGAGGAAACGAAGAAGAAGGAACTCACGCCGCGCGCCAGGAAACCGCTCGCGGAACGGTTTTTCGAGGGCGGCTGGGGGAAGGGCTTCGCCGCCTAGACCGAAGGCCGGCGGCGGAAGGCAAAAGGCAAAAGGCAAAAGGCAAAAGGTAAAAGGTAAAAGGCAAAAGGTAAAAGGTAGAAAGGTGTAAACCTGCTTCGCTACTTTTGCCTTTTGCCTTTTGCCTTATGCCTTGTTACCACGTCCTCCCATCGCGGGCATTCCCTTTCTTCTAGCGGCCGGTCCCACGGCTGGTAATTGCTTGCGTCGACGATCTGCACCGGCAGCTCGATGTCGTTCGGCACCGGCTGGCCGCGCAAATGCCGGATGGCGGCCTCGGCGGCGATGCACGCGATCTTCAGCGCATCGAAATCCACGGTAGCGAGCAGCTTGCCGCTCTTGATC
>CAZCGD010000212.1:0-16677 GCA_964498105.1 uncultured Streptomycetaceae bacterium | reverse complement strand
GACGCCGATCAGCGCCGCCGACGCGTAGAGCGCGGCCATCGACTGGAACAGCCACGGCACCAGCAATCCCAGGGCGACGCCGAGCGAGCCGACCAGCATGGGCAGGCGCACGCCGAAGCGGTCCGTCAACTTGCCGACCTGCAGCGCGAGCAGCGCCGGCAACAGCGAGTACATCGCGATCATCACGCCAATGATGAATTGCGAGGCGCCGAGCTCGATCGCGTACAGCGACACCAGCACCTTGCTCGCGCGGAAGCTCGCCATGTTGAACAGCACGATCAGCAGGACGGTGCCGATATTCATGGCAAGCACGGGCATGCGGGCTTAGCGGACGCGGGCCGCGTAGCCGCCCAGCGCGAGCACCGCCGAGGACAGCCAGAACACCGGCGCCAGCCCGAATACCGAGCCGACGGCGCCAAAGATCACCGGCACGGTGACATGCATTGAATTGTTGATGGAAATACGGAGTCCCAGCGCCTCGCCGTGACGTCCCGCCGGCGAGTAGTTGTAGGTCAGCATCACGGTGAGCGGCTGGCCCATACCCATGCCGAGCCCGAGCACGAAGCAGGTCATCCCCAGCACGAGGGCGCTCTCGAACAGCGGGATCAGGAAGAACGTGGCGGCGGCGAGAAAGATGGAGTAGCACAGCGTCGCCGTCTCTCCCAAACGGCCCGTGAGGGTGGGAAGAAGCGCACGCGTCACGAAGGTCGCCGCCGCGAAAGCGCCGAGGATCAGTCCGATGGCGGATGCCGACAAGCCGATCGAGTGACCGTAGATCGGCAGGTAGAGCTGGAACAGATCGAGACCACCCATCACCAGTCCGCTCACCACCAGCATGCGCCGCAAGTCGCGGTTGCGGATGAGATCCATCATGCGCTGGCCGGCGCGGCCGGCGCCGTCGGCTGAGTGGTGGGCGAGCCGGCGCGCCACGAATATCACGGCGAGCACCGCGGCGAGGGTCGGCAGGGCGAGGCACAGGTAGGTGCGCACGTGGCCGGCGAAATCGATCGAGAAACCCGCCAGCACCGGTCCCAGCAGGTCGGAGGTGGCCACGATCAACGCGTAGGTATTGAGGTTGTGGGTGCGCGCCGTCCCGCCGCCAAGCGAGCCGACCAGCGACTGCACCGAGACCTGCACCAGGATGAAGCCGGCGCCGGATATGGCGGCAGCGACGAACAGCATCGGCAGCACCGGCCAGAAATACGGCAGGACGATCCCGAGCAGCGAGATGATGGTGCCGGCGATGACGGGGATGCGCGGCCCGTAGCGATCGGCGGTCTTGCCGGTGAACACCGCCAGCAGCAGCGGGAACACGCCATAGGTGGCGAGCAGCAGCCCGGTATCGAAGGGGCCGCCGCCGAGCTCCAGTGCGTAGAGCGTGTTGGCTACGCGAGCGCCCTTGTAGCCAACGTTCCACAGCAGAACGATGGCAAGGATTTCGTACAGGCTGAGGGGACGATGCGGCGCTGCTGCGGGATTCGGTGCGGGATTGCTCGACATCGGGATTTTTGATTTTACCGCATATGCGCGCTGCAATAAGCGCAGCGCGCATATGGAATCGAAGAATGAAGGTCGAACGCGGCGCGCGGCATGCCGCCGTGCAACTGCATGCCCAATGATTACTTCAAAGCGAATTCACGACGGCCGCAGCTTCGCCGCGGTGCGAACGGAGATCAGGAACGCGGACGGGACGCGCTTGCTGGCGGTGATGAGCCATCACGCGTCTTGACTATCCCGCAACGCTCGCGGTGAATTCTCCGTGATATCAGGCGTGACGCGACGGGTGAAATCATTTGCCGAGCACGATGCGGAAGCGTCGTCGACCCCGCAGGCGGTAAACCGAGAAATCACGCTGGTCCACAGTGGCAATGGCTGCGACGCCTGTGCGCTCGGCGACCGCGATAAGCGAGGCATCTGCGTAATCGCAGGGCAGGCTCGCGTACTGGGCGATGATCCGGGAAAGCGCCGCATAATCCGACACCGGCTCCACCAACAGCAAGCCGGCCGCGCGCGCTCGCTCGAACCAGAGGAGGGCTGCGTGCAGGTGGGCGGGACTGGCTGCCAGGACGTAGGCCGTCTCCGTTACCACTGCCTCGGTCGTCAGCAACTGCCCGCGGAAGCGCTTGAACCATTCAACCGCGGCGGCGTGGTGGCGATCCGCACGGTTGACGAGGGCGACGACCGCGCCGGTATCAACGAGAGCGCGGGCCACGAAACGCCTTGCGCGCAAGCTCGCGAACGTTATCGGATTGCAGCTCCTTGACGCCTTTGGGCGGAATAAGATCCGACGCAAGCGAGTACGGGCTCGCGCCGCCGGATTCGTGATCAAAATAATGGTCGAGGGCGCGCACCACCGCCTCCGTGCGCGTGACTCCGCGCTTTGCACAGTATTCGGACAGCTTTTCCTCGACGCGAGGGGGGACGCGGGCGTTGATGATGTCGGCCATGGATGACCCCGTGGCTTGTATTACATCTGTTCTACATTGTAACACAAGAGGAGAGCGGGGCTGCCTGAACTGCCCGCCAGAAGGTGACGGCTGGCGCGGGGCATGGCTGCGCTCCGTTAAAGCGTCGATATTGCCCCTGAAAATGCGCCTCTAAGCCCCTCCGGTGACCTCTATTAGCCGTCTTACTTCGCCGAATCAGAACGTTGCGCTGGTCCGACCCCGGATTGCGGATTCCCCTCAGTATGGACAGGACTCCACTTGACTCATGAGTAAAGTGGACTATGATCCATTCTATGCGTGCCCCACGTTACCTGGAAAATGGCGTCGCGGACGCCCTGCGACGCAAGATGGTGTTTGTCGGCGGTCCGCGTCAGGTTGGCAAGACGACCTTTGCCTTGAGCTTTCTCGGCGACGCCGCGGACGAAACGCACCCTGCCTATCTCAACTGGGATCATCCGGCGGTACCGCCCCGCTTGAGGCGAGCGGAACTCCCGGCCGGAGAACCCTTGCTCCTGCTGGATGAAATCCACAAATACAGCCGCTGGCGGAACCTGCTCAAAGGCATCTACGATACGGAACGATCCAGGCGCAAGATCATCGTCACCGGCTCCGCCCGGCTCGATTACTACCGCAAGGGCGGCGACTCGCTGGCGGGCCGCTACCGGTACTTCCGCCTCCATCCTTTTTCCCTGCGGGAGCTGAACCGCAGACCCGGACGCTCCGACCTGGAAGCCCTGCTGAAGTTCGGCGGGTTTCCGGAACCGCTCTTTGCGCAGAATGAGGCGGAACATCGCATCTGGCGCCGGGACCGGATCTCACGGGTCGTGCGGGAGGACCTGAGAGATCTGGAACACGTCCGCGAGATCAGCCTCATCGAACACCTGACCGATCTCTTGCCCTCGAAAGTGGGTTCACCGCTCTCGGTCAAGAGCCTGCGTGAAGATCTCCAGATCGACCACAAGACCGCGGAGCGCTGGCTGCAGATCCTCGAAAACCTCTACGTCTGCTTCCGGATTTCCCCCTATGGGCCTCCCAGGATTCGGGCCGTGAAGAAGGAAAGGAAGCTCTATCTTTGGGACTGGTCCAGCGTCGAGGGCGACGGACCGCGATTCGAAAACATGGTCGCTTCGCAGCTTCTCAAGTATTGCCACTGGATCGAGGACACCGAAGGCCACTCGATGGAGCTGCGGTACTTGCGGGACACGGACAAGCGCGAGGTGGATTTTGTCGTGCTGCAGGATCGCAAGCCGCTATTCGCCGTCGAATGCAAGTCGGGAGACAAGGCCATCGGCCCCGCGCTGCGTTATTTCGCCGAGCGCACGCCGATTCCCCGCTTCTACCAGACCCATCTTGGCGAGAGGCATTTTTCGACCGGCAAGGTGACGGTGGTTCCCTTTATCCGCCTCTGCCAGGACCTTCAGCTTCCTTAGAGCGTCGATATTGCCCCTGAAAACGTGCCTCTAAGCCTCTCCGACGACCTTTTTTGACCGACTTACTTCGCCGAAACAGAACGTTGCGCTGGTCCGACCCCGTTCTTGCCCTTGTCGAAGGGGGGCGGGCCCGGTCATTTTGTTAGGCGCTCCAAGCATGCAGCACTGTACTTTGAGCGGGGCTCTTGTCACTCATCACTCATCACTCATCACTCAAAACGACCTCCCTACCTGCAGATACCCCTTCGTCTCGCCTGGTCCGTCCAGGCCCCAGGCGACGCCCAACCGCACCTGGAGCCCGAACAGGTAGCCAAAACGCGGTTCCAGCAGCAGTTCGAATCCGACCCCGCGATAATAATCCGGCGACGCTCCTGAATTCCACGCCGCGCCGATATCCATGAACAGGCTCATCGAAATCCGGTTCATTCCCACCGGCGGGACCATCAAGTGCCGATCGACGTCCGATAGCGGCACCCGCCACTCGATCGTCCCCACGCGGGCGCGTTGCCCGGTCAGGACCGCTTCGCCGCTGGTGTAGCCGCGCAGCGGGAAATCCCGCTGGTTCAGCAGCGGCAGCGGTAGCGCTTCGTTGGACTCCGAGCCGCCCAGCTCGATCGGCTCCGCGCCAGGCTGCCCGTAGATCTCGTTCCAGCGCAGCGCCAGGACGGTTTTGCCGGCCGGCAGGTAGCCGCGCCAGTCCGCGCGGTAGACATTGCCGGTGTAGGTGCCGTTCAGGCCGTTCGACGTTTCCGCCCACAATCGCAGCTGCTGCCCCTGGCTCGATCCCTCCGACAGCCACTGCGTGCGGCGCGTATCCACTCCGGCGACAAGCCCCAGCACCGGCTTGTCGCTGAGGGTCGAGGTGGGGCCGTTGACGTCATACTGTCTCTCCCGGTTGAGCGCACCGCCCAGCCCCCAGTAATAACGCGTGTTCAACGACAGGCTGCGCCACGTCGAGACCCATTGCGCCGAATCGGTGATGGTGTAGCGCTGGATGTCCTGATCGGTCAACGAGCCCCCGTCGTCCTTGTCGGTGCTCGCCTTGACCGACATGGTGCGCTGGAGCAACAGGCGATGCCGCTCGTTGTATTCGTAGATGAAGCTCCCCAGCGGCTCGCCCTGCGTGAACTCGTACATGGGCGTCACGCTGTAATAATGCAGGCCCAATGCGTCCTGGCCGAAGGTCGTGACCCCGAGCGCTACCGCCCCGTCGGCGGCGTAGAACGTCGGGAACCAGGACCGCGGCAGTAGCGATGACCACGGCGCGTAGGGGCGCTCAGTGCCGCGCCGCGGGTCATCCGCCATCGCCGGCGCCGGCGCCGGCGCCGGCGACCCCGCGGCAGGCGCAGCCGCCTCGCGCCGCTCCAGCGGCGCCTCCGGCATGCGGTACGCCCGCAGCACGTCGCCATCGGGCTCGATGGTCGTCAGCAGCATTTCACCGGCCACGGGCGCGCTGATCTCGCGAACGCCGGTCCCTGCCCGCGTCCAGCGCGACAGCGTCCGCTCGCCGCGCCGCCACGACCAGACGTTGTACACGTTATCGTAATTCGCCACGAAGTAGATTTCATCCGGGGTCGCGCCGAAACGCGGGGAATGCTTGATCGCCTGATCCGTAACCAGCACGGTCGGCTTTCCGTCCCCGATCTCGATCAGCGACCAGCTCCCGTCGCGCAGGCTGGTCAGTACCACGCTCCGGCCCCGCGCGGCAATCCCGGTCAGCGACTCTCCCTGCGCCGCCCGGTAGAGCGTGCGCTCGACCGCTCCCTTCCGGTCCAGCACGACAACCTCTCCCTCCCCTTTTTCGACGCGCACCACCGCGATGCGGCCGTCATCGAGCGGCGCGGCAAAGCGGAACCGCCCGCAGCTTGTCAGCCGCTCCCAGTCCCGCTCCGGGCCGACCTGATACAGGTCGTAGAAATAGTTGTAGTCATTGCAGATTTCCGGCTGTGCCACCACCAACGTGTCGCGCCCGGAATCCGCCAGTCGCGCGTCGCGTTCGACTTCGCGAACGGTCTCGGCGTCCCCGCCCTTTGCTTGTCGCACCAGCCGGGGCCGCGTGTATCCGTCCGATTGCACGTACCAGCGTCCACCCTCGCCCGTGAGCAGAGGACTCGTCAGCGAGAACGCCCGGGCGATGACCTCCCCCGCCTCGCCCGGCCGCGCTTCCGCGTCCCCGGGCCTGGCCGCGAAGCGCGCGCGCAGCCAGTCCAGGTACTCGAGCCACAGCACGTCCATGGCCTTGCCGGTGACCACCACCGGATTGCTGTCCACGCGGAAGGGAATGAAGTTGTCGCTGTAGTTCTCGATGAAATTCGTGATCGCCTTCGGGCCGTAGCGCTCGTTGAGGAACAGATAGAAATAGCTGCCGTAAAGATAGACGCGGTTGTGCGGAAAGCCGCGCCCGTCCGCATTGATCTCGCGGAGCGTTATCAGCCCGCGCGCCACCTCGGCGCGCATCATGCCCTCGAAGGTGCTCTGCCCGAGGCGTCCCCAACCCTTGCCCTGATCGGACTCCGCGTACACCGCGAGGCCTTCCTTCACCCACGCGGGCCCCCACACGTTGGGCAGCGTGTTCGGAAAGATCAGCAGCCATGGCGGAGCACGGCCGAAGATGCGGCGCAACGCGAGCGGCGCGCGCCGCGCCAGGTCCATGTGCACGATGTGGGTCAGCTCGTGCGTCAGCACCAGTTCCAGCCACTCCCGGTTCTGCAGGAGCTCTCCGTCGTCGGGCGGGGACAGGAAAATGGCGGTATGGTTGAACGGCAAGGGCGAAGCATAGCCGTTGGCGAAATCAGCGGAATCGAGCAGCACGAGGTGCGTTCGCGATTCCGGCCGCCATTGCAGCCAGCCGGTGATCCGCGCGTATACCGTCTCCGCGACGCCGGCCACGTGGTGGGCCTGCGAGCGGAGTTCTTCGGGGAAATGCAGCGAAAAACCGGCGGTGTCGAAGGTGCGCCAGTTGCGTGAAGGGTCCACAAACTGGCCTGCGGCCGGCAGTGCCCAGAACATCAGCACGGCCAGCCAGGCGCGCAGGGAGCGCTTCATCAATCCGGCTTCGCGCCGGAAGCCTTGACGACCTTCTCCCACTTCTTGATCTCCGACTTGATGTAGGCGGCGAACGCGTCCGGCGTGCCGGCGACGATCTCGAAGCCCAGCGCGTCGAGCTTCTGGACGACGTCGGGTTGTTTGAGGACTTTCACGAGTTCGCCGTGCAGCCGGGCCACGACGGGCCTGGGCGTACCCGCCGGCGCGAGCATGCCGTACCAGGCGGTCGCTTCCACCCCGGGGAAGCCCTGCTCGGCGATGGTCGGAACATCCGGCAGCGCGGGCGAGCGACGGGCGCCCGTGACCGCCAGGGCCCTGGCCTTGCCGCTCTTGATGTGCGGCATCGCCGCCGAGAAGCCGCTGAACATGACCTGCACGTGGCCTCCCACCAGGTCGATGATCGCCTGGCCACCGCCCTTGTAGGGCACGTGAGTCATCTTCATCCCGGCGAGATTGTTGAGCAGTTCCCCGGTGAGATGCCCGACGCTCGCGACGCCGGTCGAGGCGAAATTGACGGCGCCGGGTTTCGCTTTAGCCAGCGCTATCAGCTCCTTCAGGCCCTTCGCCTGCACCGAGGGGTGCGCAGTCAGCACGTTGGGCGAGGTGGCGATCTGCGTGACCGGGGCGTAGTCCGTCACCGGGTCGTACGGCATCTTCGCGTAGAGGCTGGGCGCGATGGCGAGGTTGGCGATATAGCCGAGCAGGATGGTGTAGCCGTCGGGCGGGGCCCTGGCGACGATCAGCATGCCGATGTCGCCGTTGCCCCCGGGGCGGTTGTCCACCACGATCTGCTGCCCCAGCGCGTCGGCGAGTCTGGGCCCGACGGTGCGGGCGAGCGTGTCTACACTCCCGCCCGGCGCGAACGGCACCACGAAACGCACCGGCCGCGTCGGATATTGCTGTGCCAGTGCTGGCGGCAGGAAGACCGCCAGCGCGGCGCACAGCAATATGAATGCGGATTTATGAGCACCACCCCCATCCCCGCCCTTCCCCCTGAGAGGGAAGGGAGATTCGAGCGCTTCGCGCAACGAGGATCGATGAATGATGAATGATGAACGGCTCATGCGCATCACTTCATCACCGCGCCACCGCATCACTTGTTCTTCAAGGCGTCAGCGTCGTTGCGCCAGCGCTCCCACGCCCAGCGCTGGTCCTCGCGGATCGATTCATCTTCCAGCATGCCCCGCACCAGCGCAGTGACGTCGGACTCGTAGCCCTTGGGGCGGCGCTTGAGTTCCCACTTCTTGCCGAGCGGGAATTCTGGCGACTTGAGGATTTCTCTCAGCTTCATGACAAAGTAATCGAATCACGAATCACGCATTATGGCGGCGCCGGCGGCTGGTAGCCATAACAGGAACAGGTTTGCCCGATCGCCTGCCCGGGGGGCAGCGGCTTGGGCGGGGGCGTTCCGGCGACGTAGTTGAGAAATTCGACGATGCCGACGCCGATCAGCAGGACCGCCGCGGCGGTGACGCTGCCGCTGCCGCTACCGCTCACTTGCGCGTAGCCGCCCTGCGCCCTGGGCGAAACCGGCTGGCCGCCGGACGAGAACGAGGCGCGGCCCCCGGAGAAGCTCGTCGAGCCGCTGACCTGGCCGGATGTGGTGGTGGTAGTCGTGCCGCCGCTGGTGGACTGGTTACCGGCCACCTTCACGTAGCAGCCGGACAGCGCCAGGCAGAAAATAGCGATCACCACGGCGCGCATGGAGTGGCTCATGCACCCAGTATAACGCCGACCGGAGTTTGTCGGACTTAGGGTCGGACAAACTCCTTAGAGTGCATAACAAAATGATTCCCCTCCTGCCGGAGGAGGGGTGCCCGCGCTAGCGGGCGGGGTGGTGGGAGCAAGAGGTGCCTACGTAACCACCCCGGGTTTACCGAGCCTGGAAGGCGCGATTTGAGTCTTTTCGCATCCACCCCTCCTTGAAAAGGAGGGGAGTAGAGCAGGGCAGGTCATTTTGTTAGGCGCTCTTAGCAGCCGGTCGGACATCTCAGTCCGGCCGACTGCTACGGCGACTTAGCGGGGCCCGAACGGCGGAAACGGCGGCTGTTCGCCGCGTTTCGGGGCGAGCATGTCGCTGCGGCTCTTCAGCAGTGGCTCGACCTCGGAACCGGCGACGACGTAGGTCCACTTCGCGAGCGCCTTCTCGGCTGCAATGCGCTCCTCCAGCCGCTTGCGGGCCTCGGCGAATTCCTTGTCGCGCCGCTCCTTCTCCTCCGGCTTCTCCCCCTTTTCCGCGGCGCGCTGCGTCGGCAGTTCGCCCGTCACCGTGACGTTCAGCAGGTAATCGTCGCCCTTGGCGATCCTGGCCAGTCTGACGGCGTACGACAGGCCGTCGTAGGTCGCCGCGACGACGAACACGGGCTTGCCGGTTGCCAGCGCCTTGGGGTCGACCACCACGTCCTTGAAGGAGAGGGCGCCGAGCTTGTTCGTCGCGGACACCGCCGCGCTCGGGTTGAGATTGCCGCCGCCCGCCGCGAAGCGCCACTGGCCCCACTCCTCCGAGCGCGCGATCATCCACTGCGGCGCGCCGCCTTCCTGCCCGATCGCGAGCGTCCTGATGCGCTCGGCCTTGAAGAAATCGCGGTTGAGCCAGCGGCCAGGCTCGGCCATTGCTTTCTCCAGCGGATCGGACACCACCACCACGATGTCCCCAGCCCCGTCCACCCGCACGTAGCGGCCCGCCGGCACGCCGTCCTTGGCCGCCGGCAGCGGATTCATCGGATCCTTCTTCAGCACCTTCTTGCCAAGCACCAGGCGCGCGAGCGGCTTGCCCGCGGCGTCCTTGAACTCGATCGCCGTGCCCGCGCCTTCGCCCCGACGCGGCGCCGCCGCGTCCCCACCTGTGGTGGGATCGGCGAGATCCACGCGCGGCCACAGCGACGCGCCAACCTGCTCGGACTGCGTCACCTTGAGTTCGATCAGCTTGATCAGCAGATCGCTGATCTCCTGGAAGCTGGCGGGATAACCGCCGCGCTCCTCTACCACCCACGACTTTTCTTTCTGCACGAGGGTGACCTCGTGTTTCGCGTCCTGCAGCCGGACCTGGGCCACGTTAGCGATCTTCAGCTGCGGCAGCAACTTCGCGCCGATCTTCGCGCCGCTCGCGCGGTAGGCGGCGCTGTTCTGCCACACCAGTGCGAGGCCGATGCCGCCCAGCACCCCCAGCACAACGAGGAGCAGGATGAACTGTTTGCGGTTCATGCTGCGGCAGCCTGCTTGCGACGCCGCGCCAGCGCGAGGGCCAGCCCCGCGAACGCAACCAGCAGCGGCACCAGCCCGATATTGAGGACCTTGATCCAGAACTCGAGCGAGTCGGTTTCAACGCGCAGGTTCTTTCTCAACTCCTTCAGGTCGCGGCGCGTTTCGATTGCCCGCTGGCGGAAGCTGTCGAGCTCCGCCTGCTGCTCGGCGGTGAGAATGGAGCTGGCAGTGCCGCTCTTGCCTCTCTGCAGCGCCTGCAGGTTCTCCTGCGTCTTCATCAGGTTGTCCTCCAGCTCCTTGATCTTGCCGAGGTACTGCTGCTGCGCCCGGGCTTCCATCTCGCGCACCACCGTCAACGGCTTGCTGAAGGAAGCGCGGCTCCGCAGGTTGATCAGCGCGCTGTCGCCCGAGAGCTGCTCCACCATGCCCAGCGCGAGCGCCAGGTTGCCGTTGCGCGGCACGGGGACGCGCTGGCCGAACACTTCCTGTATTTCCACCGCGGCGCCGTCGGACAGCAGGTCCACGTCCGCGACCAGCACCACCGCGTTCTCTTCCGCCGACTGCTTGAGCTGCGGCTCGGCCGGGTCCTGCGCCTTCTTGTCGTCACCCTTCTTCTTGTCCGCGCGCGGCGGCGCGTAGGGCTTGGGCTTGCCTTCGGGGAAGGCGGTGTGGAACTTGCCGGTCAGGCGAATCGCCAGCGGCATTTCCTCGTTGGTGGGCTGGAAACCGCGCGTCGAAGGTTCACCCGACAGCGTCGCGATGATGAGGTCCACCGGCATCGCGTTCTTCGAGGTATGCACCAGCACGGTCTGCTGCAACCCGTCCGCCAGCTTGTTCTTGAACGCGCCGCCGAACGGAATCAGCAGCGTGCCCAACTGGCTCGTCACCACGTCGTCCATGTTGAACGCCTGGGCATTGAGCGTAAGCAGGGTCGGCAGCAGCCGCGGCCCGGCCCCGCTCGCGAAGCTCAAGTCTGCGATCACCTTGCCCATGTCGACGTCCACGCCCCACGCCTTGAACAGGTTGTAGAACGTGGACTGGCCGGCCTGCGCGCCGCCAAACGGATTTTGGAGATCGGGCTGCTGATCGAAGTAGGCGTAGGGGTCCACGAAAGCGATGAGCTTGCCCCCGCGCAGCACGAACTGGTCGATCGCGTACTCGGTGTCCTCCGACAGGTTGCGCGGGTGGATCACCAGCAGCACCTTGATGGCGTCGTCGATCTTCGGCGCGTCGAGCTTGACTTCGCGCACGTCGAAAATCTTTTTCAGCTCCTGCACCAGCACCCACGGCTCCGACGGCTGCTGCTTGCGGATCGGGTCGAGCGAGCGCCCCATCACCGGCAGCGCGCTCATCACGCCGACGACCGGCTTCTTGGTTTCGCCCACTTGCGCGATGCCGCGCGTGATGTCGTACTCGAGCAGGCGCTCGCGGTCCGGCGCCAGCACCGGGATCGCCGCCTTCTGATCGAGGAAGGAAATCGACAAGCCGAGGTAGAACTTCTCGCCGGCATTGGTCTGCTGCCCCTCGATGCCATCCAGCTGCGCGGAATCCTCGGCGTCGGAATCCGGCTCCGGGTTGAATTTCTCGACGATCACCTTGCCGCGGCCGGCGGACTTGTATTCGTTCAGCAGGTCTTCCACCCGCTTGGCGAAAGTCTTCAGCCCCACCGGCACCGCCTCGCTGCCCTGGGAGTAATACAGGCGCAGCCGGACCGGCGCCTCGAGCTTGCCAAGGATCTGCCGGGTCCCCGGCGACAGCGTGTAGACGTCGCCCTCGGTCAGGTCCGCGCGCAGATTGAACGCGCTGATGATGAAGTTCGCCGCGATCAGCACCGCCACCAACGCGAGGATGCCGCCGGTCGAGTAGAGCAGGGTTTCGAGATGTTTTTTCTGCATGACCCTATCCCGCCCGGTGATTGCGGATGATGACGCCGGTGGCGAACAGCGTGAAGCCGATCACCGAGGCAAAGAAAACGAGGTCGCGCAGATCGAGCACGCCGCGCTGGAAGCCCTCGAAGTGGGTCATTACCGAGAACGCGGCGATGATCTCCACCAGCCGCGGATTGGCGACGCGCGACAGGAGCCCCGTCACCGGCTCGTAGCCGGCCAGGATCAGAAACAGGCAGATCACCACCGACACGATGAAGCTGATCACCTGGTTGCGCGTCATGGCGGAAGTCATGCAGCTCACCGCGAGATAGGAGCCGGCGAGCAGCAGGCTGCCCACGTAGCCGGTGAAGATCACGCCGTTGTCAGGGGCGCCGAGCCAGTTGGCCGTGATCACCACCGGAAAGGTGAGCGCCAGGGCGAGCGCGAGGAACAGCCAGGAAGCGAGAAACTTGCCGACGATCGCCTGCCAGGGCGTCACCGGCAGCGTCAGCAGCAGCTCGATCGTGCCGAGCCGGCGCTCCTCGGACCACAGCCGCATGCCGACCGCGGGCACCAGGAACAGGTACAGCCAGGGATGCCAGGTGAAGAACGACACCAGGGAGGCCTCGCCGCGCTCGAAGAAGCTGCCCACCGTGAAGGTGAAGAAGCCGGTGAGCAGCAGGAAGATCACCAGGAAGATGTAGGCGATGGGCGAAGTGAAATAACCGCCCAGCTCGCGCTTCACGATGGTATTGATGTTGGCGAGTGCATTCATATTGCAATACTCATAAGATCAAAATCTTTAACCACAAAGGACACGAAGGACACAAAGGAAAACAAGCAAGGACGATTCTTCATTGATGGACCTTCGTGTCCTTGGTGTCCTTCGTGGTTTAAGAATTTCACTTAACCAGCTTTCACGGTGTCGGGCAGCGTGATCGCGCGGAACACGTCCTCGAGCCGCCCTTCGGGCGAGCGCGCCTTCAGTTCCTGCGGCGTGCCGTTGGCGACGATGCGGCCGCGGTCGATGATGATGACGCGCGTGCACGCCGCTTCGACTTCCTCGAGGATGTGGGTCGAGAAGATGATCGCCTTGTTCGCGCCCATGTGCTTGATGAGGTTGCGCACCTCGTGCTTCTGGTTGGGGTCGAGCCCGTCGGTCGGCTCGTCCATGATCAGGACCTCGGGATCGTGGATCAGCGACTGCGCGAGGCCGGTGCGGTGCTTGTAACCCTTGGAGAGCGTGTCGATGGTCTGGTAGAGGACTTTCTGCAGGAAGCACAGCTCGACCGCGCGGCCGACCGCTCTCTTCCGCGCGTCCCCCCGCAGCCCGCGCAGCTCGGCGCAGAAATTGAGGAAGCCGTTCACGGTCATGTCGGCGTAACCCGGCGCGTTCTCGGGCAGGTAGCCGAACAGCCGCTTCGCCGGCAGCGGATTCTCGACGATATCGTGCCCGCCGACGGTGATCCTGCCCGAGGTGGGCGGAATGAAGCCCGTCACCATGCGCATGGTGGTGGACTTGCCGGCGCCGTTGGGGCCGAGAAAGCCCAGCACTTCGCCGCGCTCGACCGTGAACGAGACGTCATTCACCGCGAGCTTCGCGCCGAAGGCCTTCACCAGATTTTCAACTTTGATCATGCCTGTCCTCCGGCGGTCTTGACCGTTGGCTACGGCCACCGCCTTTTTTCTACGCCGCTAACGCTGTGCGACTTCCGCATATTCAACGGCCGGTCGCGCTATTTGACCCGCCCGGTTCAAAAGGTTCCCCAGGCCGGGGCAGTAACAGCCTGTTTAATATCCGGTTTCCGTTCGGCACCGCGCAAAAAAGCCGGCCTCGCCGCAGGCTGGCATCTGCTGGTGCCGACAGTCTGACTCGAACAGACGACCTACCGCTTACAAGGCGGTTGCTCTACCACTGAGCTATGCCGGCGTCGGGCGCAATTATACCTATAGGGGGGTTGCCTGGCTTAGAGCGCCTAACATAATGAAACACACGCTGCGCTGTCACGGTTTTGGCGACGCGGGACAAGCAGAACGGGCAGGCGCTAAACAGGTAGCCGCGGGCCAAAACCGTGCCAGCCCACAGGGGGTTGCGGCCAGAATCGCCGCTAGCTTTGTCGCGAGGCTTGCCAATACAGCGAGTATTGGCTGCACCTCGCTTCGCGCTAGCGACGATTCTGGCTCGCAACGCACGCGCGTTTCATTATGTTAGGCGCTCTTACCGAATTCACGCAACGACCTCGCAGGCAGCGGCTACACGCTGCCAGTGGATGTTGCGCATGAACGCATCCACGTAGGCAGCCGCTTTCGCCCCGTAGTCCATGTGATACGAGTGCTCGTACATGTCGAGCGCGAGGAGCGGCACGCCGCCCGCCAGGTGGCAGGTGTGGTCGGCGGCCCATTGGTTGACCAGCCTGCGGTCGCGGGCCGACCGGACCAGCAGCACCCAGCCGGAGCCGCCGCCCAGCGCCTTGCCCATCGCGGTAAATTCCGCGCTCCAGCGCTGGACGCTGCCGAAATCGCGTGCGAGCGCGGACTGCATCGCAGCGGGCATGGAACTTGAGCCCAGGCGGTCGAAATAAAGTTCGTGCAGGATCATCGAATTGGTCGCGATCAATTCTTCGCGCTTCAACCCGTTGATCACGAACACCGGCGCGCTGGCGACATCGAGCGCTTTCCACTGCGCGTCGATCGCCGCGAGCCGTTTCACGGCGCCGCCATAGTTGTTCTCGTAGTGGCTGCGGATCAGCTTCTCGGACAAGCCGTCCAGCGCGGCCGGGTCGCACGCCAGGGGTTTCATTTCATACATGAGCGCCTCCCTTTAGCAGCCGGTAACACATCCCAGTCCACCCCAAAAACCGATTCAGCCACGGAAACACAAGGAAACACACGGAATTTCCTACAACGAGGACGTTAATCGGCTGAAGTTTTTGTCCGTGTATTTCCGTGTGATGCCGTGGCTAGATAGTTTTACAGCAACGGCTTTGCCAGGGTGATGACGAGCCCCGCCAGCGCGCTCACGCCGACCACGGGCATGATGCCCACTTTGTAGCGGAACATCGCGACGAATGTCGCCGCACCGATCAGCGCTGACGGCCAGTCGAACGGCCCGTCGAAGCCGCCCGGCCAGAGCACGTGGTAGGCGAAGAACACGGCGAGATTCACGATCACCCCGACCACGGCGGCGGTGATGCCGGTCAACGGGGCCGTGAACTTGATGTTGCCGTGGGTAGTCTCGACGAACGGCGCGCCCATGAAGATGAAGATGAACGAGGGCAGGAAGGTGAAGTACGTCGCCACCACCGCGCCCGCCGCGCCGGCGAGCAACAGCGATTCTGTCCCGAACAGCTCTTTCGTCCAGGCGCCGACGAACCCAACGAACGCCACCACCATGATGAGCGGGCCGGGTGTGGTCTCGCCGAGCGCGAGCCCGTCGATCATCTGCGCCGCCGTCAGCCACTGGTAGTGCTCGACCGCGCCTTGGTAGACGTATGGCAGCACGGCGTAGGCGCCGCCGAACGTCAGCAGCGCCGCCTTGGTGAAGAACCAGCCCATCTGCGTCAGCGTCCCCGACCAGCCAAACGCGGCGCACAAGGCGCCGATGACGAGGGCCCATAGCGCCACGCCCGCGGTCAGGTATGCCCAGAACTTGGACCAGGAAAAACGCGCGTGCTCGGGTGTTGGCGTGGCGTCGTCGATCAGCGCCGGCCCGTAACCCGCCTTGGCCGCTCCGTGTCCGCCGCCGCCGGTGAAGATGCCGGGCGCGAAGCGCCCGCCAAAATAACCGACCAGCCCCGCGGCCAGGACGATCGCCGGGAACGGTACATTGAGCGCGAATATGGCGACGAAGGCCGCGGCGGCAACGGCCCATAGCGCGGGGTGCTTCAGGGCTCGCGAGCCGATGCGGTGGGCGGCGGCGAGCACGATCGCGGTGACCGCGGGCTTGATGCCGTAGAACATGCCGGCGATCAGAGGCGTGTCCCCGTACGCAAGATAAATCCAGGTCAGCGCGATCAGGATAAACACCGAGGGCAGCACAAACAGGCCCCCGGCAACGATGCCGCCCCAGGTCTTGTGCATCAGCCAGCCGATGTAGGTCGCGAGCTGCTGCGCCTCCGGGCCGGGCAGCACCATGCAGTAGTTGAGCGCGTGCAGGAAGCGCTTCTCGGATATCCAGCGGCGGCGCTCCACCAGCTCCTGGTGCATGATTGCGATCTGCCCGGTGGGGCCGCCGAAACTGATGAAGCCCAACTTCAGCCAGAAGCGGAACGCTTCGGCAAAGCTGACGCGGTCCGGAGCGCGCGCGTTTGAAGTCGTGGATGCGTCCATAGCCCTTCTCCCTGGAAGAGTCGGCCGCAGAGCTTGGACGGACTGCCGTCTAGTTTGCGCCGGGGGTCTGCGCCCCGACGTGGAACTGAGCCGAGTTTACCGCAACCGAACGACCCGTCAAGGCGACGGCGCCGCTCAAACTATAATTGAGCCGGTCGGACTTGGTGTAATTAAGAGCGCCTAACAAAATGACGACTAGTGAAACCACCCCCATCCCAACCTTCCCGGTCCCCCACACCTTCCCTCTCCCCCGAAAGGGGAGAGGAAGCTCGAGCCTCCCCTCTCAGCTTGGGAGAGGGGCGGGGGTGAGGATCGAGGGGGAAGGAGAACCCTTCTTTCTCCGAGAGGAAAAAC
>CAZCGD010000211.1:0-5856 GCA_964498105.1 uncultured Streptomycetaceae bacterium | reverse complement strand
CATCAGCAGCACCTCGCCGATGCTCTTGTCCTTGAAGCGCACGGCGAGCGTCTCCGGGTTGAAGCGCGCGCCGCGGCACGTCTCGCACGTCACCTTCACGTCGGGCAGGCAGCTCATCTCGCTTCTCTTCAGTCCCTGTCCCTCGCAGGTCTCGCAGCGCCCGCCGCCGGTGTTGAACGAGAAGCGCGACGCCGTGTAGCCGCGCATGCGCGCTTCCGGCACCTCGGCAAACAACCGCCGCACCGTGTCCCAGAACCCGACGTAGGTCGCGGGACAGGAGCGCGGGGTCTTGCCGATGGGGGTCTGGTCCACTTCCAGGACCCGGCCCACGGCCTCCCAGCCGGAGATGCTGCGGCAGCCGGCGAAGCCGAACGATGAATGATGAATGATGAATGATGAACGGGCTCCGCGCTTGATTGCTTTCCCGTCCGCTTTTCGCCTTTCGCCTTCCGTCTTTCCCGGGCGCGGCCGGTCGCGGTGCTCCGCGACCAGGCGCCGGAGATTTTCGTGGAGCACGTCGCGGGCGAGGGTGGACTTGCCGGAGCCGGAGACGCCGGTCACCACCAGCAGCCGGCCGAGGGGCACGCGGAAGTCGAGCTTTTTCAGGTTGTGCAGGCCCGCCTGCTCGACGACGAGGGCCGGTGTCGCGCCGTTGACGAGCCGCCGCGCGTGCAGCGGGTGCCGCAGCGGGTTCTTGAGGAAGCGGCCGGTGACCGAGGCAGGCACGCGCATCAGCTCTTCCGCGGAGCCCGCCGCGATCACTTCGCCGCCGCGGCTGCCGGCGCCGGGGCCGAGGTCCACCACGTGCTGCGCGCGGCGGATGGTTTCCTCGTCGTGCTCGACCACGATCAGCGTGTTGCCCTTGGCCTCGAGTTTCGCCAGCGTGTCGAGCAGGACCTGGTTGTCGCGCGGGTGCAGGCCGATGGTGGGCTCGTCGAGGATGTAGGCGACGCCGCGCAGGTTGGAGCCGAGCTGCGCGGCGAGCCGGATGCGCTGCGCCTCGCCGCCCGACAGGGTCGGCGCGGCGCGGTCGAGCGCGAGGTAGGACAGCCCCACCTCGCGCAGGAAGGCGAGGCGGCTGTTCAGCTCCGCGACGATGTCGCGCGCTATCTCCGCTTCTCGTCCCACCAAGCGGAGACCAATGAAGAACTTTTCGATATCCGAGACGGATAACCCACTCAGGTCGGCAATGGACTGGTCCCGGAATTTCACCGCCAGGGCAATCGGATTAAGCCGCTTCCCTGCGCACGCCGCGCAGGGAACGGCTTCGCCGTCGTACCACTCGTTCCACCAGATTTCCTCACCGGTCTGCTCGTGATCGAATCCGGACAGCCCGAGCCCGGTGCCGTAGCAGGTTACGCACCAGCCGTGCTTGGAGTTGTAGGAGAACAGCCGCGGGTCGAGCTCGGGGTAGCTTACGCCGCACGAGGGGCAGGCGCGCTTCACCGAGAACACGGTTTCCGTCATGACGGCGAGCGCTGGGTCGCGTTTCTCCATCGCGCGCTCGAGCGCTTCGAGAGGGGCGAGCACGTGGACGACGCCCTTGCCGTGGTCGAGCGCGCGGTGGAGCGCCGCGCGCAATTCCGCCTCGCTTGCCGGCGTGGCGCGTACGTCGGCCACCGGCAGTTCGATGGTGTGCTCGTGGAAGCGCGACAGCCGCGGCCACTTGTCGACGGGGATGAATTCCTTATCCACCCGCAGGTGGGTGTAGCCCTTGCCGCGCGCCCACTTGGCGAGATCGGTGTAGTAGCCCTTGCGGTTGACCACCAGCGGCGCGAGCAGCCCCACGCGCGAGCCACGGTAGTCGCGCAGGATGCGCGCGACGATGGCATCCACGCTCTGTGGCTCGATGGCGACGTTGCAACGCGGGCAGTACTGCGTGCCCAGCTTCATGTAGAGCAGGCGCAGGAAATGATGAATCTCGGTCAGCGTCGCCACCGTGCTCTTGCGCCCGCCGCGACTCACGCGCTGCTCGATGGCGACGGTCGGCGGGATGCCGAAGATCGCGTCCACGTCGGCGCGCGCCGTCGGCTCGACGAACTGGCGCGCGTAGGCGTTCAACGACTCGAGGTAGCGGCGCTGGCCTTCGGCGAACACGATGTCGAAGGCGAGCGTGGACTTGCCGGAGCCGGAGACGCCGGTCACCACCGTGAAGCGGCCGCGCGGGATGGTGACGTCGATGTTCTTCAGGTTGTGTTCACGTGCCCCGTGCACATGAATCGCGCCGTCCTGGCGACGGCGCGATTCATCAATGAGAGGAACAACCGGTACGTCTGGAAGGACGTGCGTCTGTCCCTCCGCAATTGGCTCATCACAAGACGCAGGCGGAATCCCCATTGCCATCTCGTAGTCACGCAGCGCCTTCCCGGTATGTGATGTGAGGCACGCCGCAACCTGTTGCGGCGTGCCTGCGCACACGATCTCGCCGCCGGCGTCGCCGCCCTCGGGCCCGAGATCGATGATCCAGTCGGCGGCGCGGATGACGTCGAGGTTGTGCTCGATCACGACCAGGGAATGTCCCACGGAGAGCAGCTTGCGCAAGGCGCGCAGCAGCTTGGCGACGTCGTCGAAGTGCAGGCCCGTCGTGGGCTCGTCAAAAAGAAACAGCGTTCCTTTCGCCGCCCCCGCGGACGCGGTGACCCACCTACTGGACTCCCACTTACGGGGGGCTGACCGGCCCTTCGCCGCTTCGGCCAGGTGGCCAGCGAGCTTCAGGCGTTGGGCTTCGCCGCCGGAGAGCGTCGGCACCGGCTGGCCCAGCCGCAGGTAGTCGAGGCCGACGTCCACGAGCGGTTTCAGCGCGCGCCGTATCTCCGGATTGTCGCCAAAAAACTCGACGGCCTCCGATACCGTCATATCCAGCACATCCGCGATCGACTTTCCCTCGCCGTCAAACTTTGAACCTTGAACCTGGAACTTTGAACCTGGAACGTGAAACTCCGCCTGCGGCTGGAGTTTCACTTCCAGCACCTCGGCCCGGAAGCGCCGGCCATTGCAGTCGGGGCAACGCAGGTAGACGTCCGACAGGAACTGCATCTCGACGTGCTCGAAACCGTTGCCGCTGCAGGTCGGACAGCGGCCGTTGCCCGAGTTGAAGCTGAAGGTGCCCGCGGTGTAGCGCCGCTCGAGCGCGGCGGGCGCGGCCGTGAACAGCTTGCGGATCGCGTCGAGCGCGCCGACGTAGCTCGCCGGGTTGGAGCGCGTGGTGCGGCCGATGGGCGACTGGTCCACCATCACCACCTCGCCGATGCGCTCATGACCCTTCAGTGCGCGGTGCCGGCCCGGCGTCTCGGTGGGCTTGCCCTTGGCCTTGAGCAACGCCGCGTAGAGCACGTCCTGCACCAGTGTGGACTTGCCCGAGCCCGACACGCCGGTGATGCACACCAGGCGCTCGAGCGGGATGGCGACGTCGATGCTCTTGAGGTTGTGCTCGGAAGCGCCGCGGATCGAGATCCGCGGCGCCTTATTGAAGTCAAAGGAACGGGACGCGGCGCCCGCGCCAGCGGATCTGCGGCCGGACAGGTAATCGGCGGTGAGCGTCCGGGAGCGCTTGAGCGCGTCCGGCGTGCCGAAGCACACGATCTCGCCGCCGCGCTCGCCCGGTCCCGGGCCGAGGTCGAGCACGCGGTCGGCGGCGAGCATGATCTGGGGATCGTGCTCCACCACCACCAGCGAGTTGCCGGCGTCGCGCAGCCGCTTCATGACGCCGATCACGCGGCCCATGTCGCGCGGGTGCAGCCCGATCGAGGGCTCGTCCAGCGCGAACAGCGTGTTGGTGAGCGAGGTACCGAGCGCCGTGGTGAGGTTGATGCGCTGCACTTCACCGCCGGATAGCGTGCGCGACTGGCGGTCGAGCGTGAGATAGCCGAGCCCGACCTCGTTCAGGTAGGAGAACCGCGCGCGGATGTCGGTGAGCAGCAGGTCGGTGGCCTCGTCCAGCGGCGCTGGAAGGCGCAGGTTCGCGAAGAAAGCGCGTGAGCGCTCCACCGGCAGCAGCACGAGGTCGTGCAGCGCGAGACCCGGCAGGCGCGCCAGCACTTCCTTGCCGAATTTCACGCCGCTCGGCAGAAACCGCTGGTCGGGTTGCAGCACGGCGTCCGCGTCGTCCCTTGTCCCCAGCCGCCACGCCAGCGCATCGGGCTTCAGGCGCGCGCCGCCGCAAGTCTCGCACGGCGTGTAGGCGCGGTAGCGCGACAGCAGCACGCGCACGTGCATCTTGTAGGCCTTTCTTTCCAGCCACTTGAAAAAGCGGCCGACGCCGTACCAGTTGCCCGGCCACGACTTGCGCCAGCTCACCCATCCGGATTCGCCATCGATGACCCATTGCCGCTCGTTGGCGGCGAGCTCGCGCCACGGCGTATCGAGGGCGATGCCGCGCTTTTTCGCGTACTTGACCAGATCGTCGTTCCAGCCGCGGTACGACTCGGAGAGCCACGGCCGGATCGCGCCCTCGCGCAGCGTCTTCGATTCGTCGGGGATAACGAGGCCGTAGTCCACGCCGATGACGCGCCCGAAGCCGCGGCAGGTCTCGCACGCGCCGACCGGAGAGTTGAACGAGAACAGGCTTGGCGTGGGGTCGGAGTAGTGGATATCGCAGTCGGGGCAGTGCAGGTCCGTCGAGTACTTCCAAACCACCCCGTCACCTGACGGTGCCACCCCTCCTTGGTAAGGAGGGGAGTAAGATTTTTTCCCCTCCTTGGCGAGGGTGAGTCGGGGTTTCGAGGAGCATTGCTCCGAGCCGGCGAACGCCGGTCCCGATGCAGCGGGACCGGCCGGGCGGGGTGCCGGCGCAGCCGGCGGGGTGGTGTCGGCCACAAATACGTTGACGCGCCCCTGGCCGACCTTGAGCGCGGCTTCGAGGGCCTCGATCACCCGCGCGCGCTCGGCGTTCGAGAAACGCAGCCGGTCCTGCACCACTTCCAGCAGGCCGTCGCGCCGGGCGTGGATGCGGGTATAGCCCTGGCGCTCGAGCAACTGCCGCACCTCGGCCTCGGCGAAGTTCTTCGGCACCGGCACCGGGAATGTAATGACGAGCCGCGGGTCGCCGGCCGCGCGCGCGTGCGCAGCGAGCACCTCGAAGATCGAGTCCGGCGTGTCGCGCGCCACGCGCTTGCCGCAGCCGCGGCAGTAGAGGTGCGCGGCGCGCGCGAACAGGAGCTTTAAATGATCGTTCAGCTCCGTCATGGTGCCGACCGTCGAGCGCGAAGTGCGCACCGGGTTCACCTGGTCGATGGCGATTGCCGGCGGGATGCCCTCGATCGCGTCCACCTGCGGCTTGTCCATACGGTCGAGGAACTGCCGCGCGTACGGCGAGAAGGTCTCGACGTAGCGGCGCTGCCCCTCCGCGTAGAGCGTGTCGAACACCAGCGAGGACTTGCCCGAGCCTGACACGCCGGTGACGACGATCAACTCGTTCAGCGGCAGCTCGAGCGTGAGGTTCTTGAGATTGTTCTGGCGCGCGCCACGAATGACGATGGCGCCCTGGGGATTCTCGGGCATCAGGGAGGTAGCTGTCGGGACGGCAAACCGGCGCGGGACGGCGAGGCGAATGGTCTGTGGAATGCGCCATTCTAACGGCACGGGGGCACTTATAATCTGAAGTGATATCCTCCGCGCAACGAACTGGAGATTCCGATGCCGATCAGGATCGCAACATCGCCGGGATGGCTCATCCTCGTGGCCCTGCTCGCGCTGCCGGCGGCGGCGCAGACGCTCTACAAGTCCACCCTGCCGGACGGGCGGATCGTCTACGGCGACAAGCCGGCCCCGGACGCGGCCTGGGTGGAAGAATCGAAGATCGATACTTCCAGCAAGGGGTTAGGCGGCTCGACGCCGCGCGAAGCGGAGGCCCTCAAG
>CAZCGD010000210.1:0-3180 GCA_964498105.1 uncultured Streptomycetaceae bacterium | reverse complement strand
TTCGGGCAGGGCGTCGCCGCTGGCCTGGGCCTTGCCGATCAGGATCGCGACGCAGGTTTCGAGCTCCGGCGGCTCGATGGCCACGGTCAGGCCCCAACCCATGCGGGATTTCAGCCTTTCCTCGAGGCCGGCGACCTCCTTGGGGTAACGGTCGCAGGTCAGGATGATCTGTTGCTGGCCTTCCAGCAGCGCGTTGAAAGTGTGGAAAAACTCTTCCTGGGAACGGTCCTTACCGGCGAAGAACTGGATGTCGTCGATCAGGAGCCCGTCGAGCGTGCGGTAAGCCTGCTTGAATGCCGCGATGGTGTTGTGCTGCAGCGCGCGGACCATATCGCTGACGAAGCGCTCGCTGTGCACGTAAGCGATGCGCGCGGCGGGATTGCGCTGGCGCATGAGGCTGCCCGCCGCGTGCATCAGGTGGGTCTTGCCGAGGCCGACGCCCCCGTAGATAAAAAGCGGGTTATAGGCCTTGCCGGGGTTTTCGCCAACCTGCACGGCGGCCGCGCGCGCAAGCTGGTTGCTCTTGCCCTCTACGAAGGTCGCAAACGTGAAGTCCGGGTTGAAACGGCTGCCGACAACCGCGGTTTCGCGCTTTCGCGCAGCGGCGGGCGCCGCCGGTTCCGGCGGGGGCTGCATGTCTTCGCGCCGCGAACCGACCTCGAGCACGACGCGGGTTTCGGCGCCATTACTCGCCGCGCCAACCAGCCGCTCGATGCGGTTGAAGAGATGCTGCTCGATCCAGGAGACGACGAAGCGATTGGGCGCCAGCAGCACGAGCGAGCCATTGCGCTCGATGGCCTGCAGCGGGCGCACCCAGGTGTTGAACTGCTGCTCCGGCACCTCTTTTTCCAGTTGAAGCAGACAGTGGTGCCAAAGCGAGCCCTGCACGAGCAACTCCTCTTAGGCGCCCGAGTCTATAACCGCGATCGGGGGCGCGCCAGAGTTATCCACAGCCCGCATCGGTTGACAGCGCGTGCGGCGCTCCGTAACCTTGCCGCCCTTTGCCTGCATCAGCAGGCCTTTATTTTTCAAAGGTTTGGGGCCGTAAGCCATGAAGCGCACCTACCAGCCGAGCAAGATCAAACGCAGGCGCACCCACGGGTTCCGCGCCCGCATGGCGACCAAGACCGGCCGCCGGGTCCTGAAGCGTCGCCGCGCCAAGGGCCGCAAGCGCCTGGCCGTCACCGAACTCCGCTGACGAGTGGACTTACGTCAGGTCGCGCGCGTCTGCGGGCCGGCCAGAAGCTCTCCACCGCCGCCGAATTCGAGCGAGCGCGCAAGAGCCAGCACCGGCAGGCCGATTCGCTTTTCTCGGTCCAGTGGATCGAGAACGAGCGGGAGCATGCGCGGATCGGCATGGCCGTCGGTGTGCGTGCCGTCGGCGCAGCCGTCACGCGCAATCGCGTGCGGCGGCTGATCCGCGAGTCATTCCGTTTGCGCCGGCAGGAGTTGCCAGCCGTGGATATTTTCGTCATCGCGAGATCGGGTGTGCGCAACGCAAGCAACGCACAGATTTTCGCGAGCCTCGCACACCTTTGGCAGGGAATCCGGCCTGCACGATGAAAGCGCTGCTGCAATTGCCGATACGACTTTACCGCCGGCTGATCAGCCCGATGCTCGGCACGAACTGCCGCTACCACCCGAGTTGCTCCGCCTACGCGCTGGAAGCCATCGAAAAGCACGGCGCCGCGCGCGGCAGCTGGTTGTCACTCCGGCGCGTCTGCCGCTGCCACCCTTGGGGTGGCGATGGTTATGACCCGGTGCCGCAGGTTGGCGGCTGGCCGCAGGTGCGCGGCTGATGGAACAACCGCGCATTTTCGTGTGGGTCGGATTGCTCCTCGTCCTGTGGCTCAATGTCGATGCCTGGATGAAGGATGCCGCTGCGCCACAGGCGGTCCCCGCGACGGTGACGGCGGCCGCGCCGGGCGCAACACCCGCGGGCGGCGCGCTTTCCGATGAGTTGCCAAGCATGGCGGGCGAAACACCGGCGGCTGTCGCGCCGGAAGCGGTACCAGTCGAAACGCCGGCAGTGGGGCAGGGCAAGATCCAAGTCGTCACTGATGTACTGGATCTCGACCTGAGCCTGGTGGGGGGCGAATTTGTCCGTGCGGATCTGCCGAAATATCCGCGCCAGAAGGATGATCCAACCACGCCCGTGCGGTTGTTCAATAACGACTCGAAAGACTCCCAGTTCCTGTTCCAGTCGGGCCTGACGAGCGGCGAGCCCGGGCGCGCCGAGCCAAACCACAAGGCAGAATTCAGCGCCACTGCCAGCGAATACCGCCTGGCCGAAGGCGCGGACGAGCTGCGCGTGCCGCTTTCCTGGTCGGATGGCGCTGGCCTTTCGGTGACGAAGACTTTTGTATTCCGGCGTGGTGGTTATCGCGTGGACATCCAGTACCGCGTCGCGAATGCGGGCGAGGCGACCGTAAGGCTCGCCTCCTATGCACAGCTCCTGCGCCACTGGGAGGAAGTCGAGCGCTCGATGTGGAACGTGGAAAGCTACGCCTTCCGCGGTCCGGCGATCTATGACGGCGAGACCTACCAGAAACTCGACGTCGAAGACGACGAAGACCAGGCGCTCTCGCGGTCGATCACGGGCGGCTGGGTCGCCGCGTTGCAGCACCACTTCGTCGCTGCGATCGTGCCGACCGCCGGGCAGCCCTATCAATATGAACTGCGCGTCAAGGATCGCGACTTCCTGCTGCGCGTGGTCGGGCCCACGCAGAGCGTGGCGCCGGGTGGCAGCCTCGAGCTGACCGAGAAACTCTTCGTCGGCCCGAAGCTGCAGGAGCAGCTGCAGGCAACCGGGCCGGAGCTCAGGCGGTCGGCGGACTACGGCAAGCTGACAATCCTTGCGCAGCCACTGTTCTGGATCCTGTCGAAGGTCCACGGCGTGATCGGTAACTGGGGTTGGACCATCATCATCGTCACGTTCCTGATCAAGCTGGTGTTCTACAAGCTGTCGGAAACCAGCGGCCGCTCGATGGCGAAGATGCGCACGGTCGCGCCACGGCTCAAGGCCGCGCAGGAGCGCTACAAGGACGATCGCGAAGGCCAGGCGCGCGCGATGATGGAGCTCTACAAGCGCGAGAAGATCAATCCGGTCGCGGGTTGCCTGCCGGTGCTGGTGCAGATCCCGTTCTTTCTCGCATTTTACTGGGTTCTGCTCGAGAGCGT
>CAZCGD010000209.1:0-2516 GCA_964498105.1 uncultured Streptomycetaceae bacterium | reverse complement strand
GCCTGCACGAGCATTCGCCCGGGGAGCGCGTAATAAGTGTGTGGGCCGAGATAGCCGGACTTGTCCCCCAGATCGGTGATGGTCCGCACCAGCTTCGGCTTCGCGGGATCAGTCGCGATGTCAAAGACCCAGATCCGGTTTTCCGAGAGCCCGCCCGCCCAGATGTGGCGGCGGTCATCGGTGAATCCCATGTGATGCGCCTCGGCCTGCCCACCGGTTGAGACCGAGTGGATGACCTTGCCATAGCTCTTCGATTTTGGATTCACATTCACCGTGACGAGCTTGTCGGAGCCGTCGCCCAGCCCCTGAACGCCTAGCGCCCAGACGTAGATGTAATCCTCCTGCCCCTTGATCAGCCTGGACATGTACGGCGAGTTGCAGGTTTCGTCGGCGCGTACCGCGGCGGTGAACCCCATGCAGGCCACGGCGAGCGCAGCAATTGTGCAAAAAATTCCTTTGCGGTCCATGGTTTCCTCCTGGGAATTCATTCTATGCCTTGCCGGGCCTGCGCGGGGGCGGCATCAGTGGGGAGCGACAGCCGACAGTTGCTTGCCGTAGTGGCCGTCGAGATAGGCCACGATCGCTGCGATGTCCTCGGCCGTGAGCGGCGCGCCCATCACCGTGACCATCTTCTTGACAGTCTTCTCCCAGCCGGCCCGGTCCAGAAAGGGCGAGTTCATGACGATGTAGTCGAGGCTGTGGCACATCGAGCAGGAGGCCTGCACTTTGTCCCGGCCCGGCCCGTCAACGAGCGCAATGCTCGTTTCATCCGCGGCAGTTACCCCGGCACAGAGTGCCAGCGCCACGCCGAGCAGCAGCGAACCGGATCCGCCCTTAGACCGCATGGAATTCCACCTGTTGCACCACGTTGTGGTGATAACCGGCCGGATTGGGAATGAGCGCGTCAGCCTGAGTCGAGCCATCCCGAGCGCGGGCGCGCACCATGAGGGTGAATGTGCCCACCTGCGCCGGCTTGAGCGAAAACCGCCACTGCCGCCAGGAGTAGCGTCCGAGGTCACGACCGAGTCTGGCCTCGCGCCAGTTGGCGCCGCCGTCGAGCGAAACTTCGACACTACGGATGCCAGAGCCGCCGTCCCAAGCAATGCCCATCAGTTCAGTGTGCCGGTTGACCGGAAGTGCTTCACCTGCCGCCGCACTGACGATCAGCGAGTTGACGCGGATCGTAGTGATCGGCGAGTTTTGTTCGGTGTCCTGCGACTCGAAGTCGCTGGGGCCGAACAGGCCTTTCGGTACGCGGTAGGCGGTCTTCATCCAGAAGCCGTCAAACGACCGATCGAGAACGTTCAGTTCGGTCAGCGCCTTGACCCAGTAGGTGGCGGTCCATCCCGGAACGACCAGCCGCGCTGGAAAGCCGTTCCAGCGTGGCAGCGGCTGGCCATTCATCTCGAAGGCGATCAGCGTGTCCGCGTCGAGCGCCTTCCACATCGGCAGACTCTTGACGAAGTCGGGTCCGGTCAGTGTGGGCGCGTCGACGCCGTCGGCCTTTACTTCGAGCGCACCGGCACCAAGGCCGGCGTCTTCGAGCACGTCCTTCAGGCGCACACCGCGCCACACCGCGTTGCCCATCGCACCGTAACCCCACTGCACACCTGGAACATGCGGGGCGAACAGGCCGCGACGATTGCCTGAGCACTGGTTGACGGCGGCAACTTCATGCAACTTGAACTTGCGCAGCAGCTCGGCGTGCGTAAATTCGCGCGGCGTGATCGCCGCCGGGCCGGTGACTCGCAGGCGCCATTCGGCAAGCGCCACCTCAGGCACGCCCGTGTGCCAGCGCACATAAAACGCGTCATTCGGAGTGAACGCGTGGCGGAAGAGGGCAACGGGCGTTTCGTAATTCGGCGGGCGAAAGGTTCGCTTGATGAGCGGTCGCTTGCCGGGCAATGCATCCATGACTGCGGATACGACTGCCCCCGCCGGCAGGTCCTCGCTTGCCGCGACCAATCGGCTCGGCAGCAGCAGGCCGCCCCCGAGCGTACTCGCAGATCCCAGCAGGAATCGCCGCCTGTCCATGTCTGCCCGTTTCATCGCGCCGGGTTTCTCTTGGGTGGTTACTTCAGCACTCCCTTGGAGGACAGATATCCTATAGTCCGATTTAGAACAGACAAAACGACTGACAAGAGGAAGGCCCCCTTGAAATCTCCTACCGGATATTACTGGCGCGGCTGCTTCGTTGCATTGTCGATATTTCTCGCCTCTTGCACAAAACCCGCGCCTGAACAAGGCACACAAGATAACGCTGTTCCGGTTGCCGACTACGTCATCACTCAAGGTCAGGCGCACTATAAATTCAGTCGACTCATCCCGCCCGTTATTCGAGTGCCATCCGGCGCAGTCATTGAAGCGCATACGGAAGAGGCGTCTGACAGGCGCATCTCTGTTGGAATGACTACTGAGGAGTATCGCAACATCGATTGGCCAGCCGATTTTGGTCATCCCCTGGCCGGCCCTGTGTATATCGAGGGAGCCGAGCCTGGAGACAAGCTTGCGGTCAC
>CAZCGD010000208.1:0-6876 GCA_964498105.1 uncultured Streptomycetaceae bacterium | reverse complement strand
TCCACTTATAGAATTCCGTGTCGGGGGAAGGTGAAGCGATGCTACCACACGCCCGATGGCGCCCCGGGACGGCAGAGCGCTCCCGGGATTGAGGCCCCGGGAGCGCTCCAGTTACTGCCGGATTGCTCAGCTGCCGACGTGCAACTGGTATTGCGCGCCGTTGGAGAAGGTGCAGGTGCCGGCACCCAGGCGGGCGGTGCTCATCTGGTACTCGCAGCGCGCGGAGGTGCCGCGGGGACCGTAGGCGCTCGCCAGGCCGCGCCGCTCGTCGTTGGAGACGCGCGTTGCTTCGCCGACCAGCATCTCGCCCTGGTAGTGGAACGTGAAGCGGCCCCTGCCGGTCATCGTATTCGTGACTTCCCCGGTCAACACGCCGGTCTGGTTGGCGAGATCGTTCATGGGGTAGAGCTTCACCGGGAGCGCCACCGGCATGCCGCCGCCCGGTGCCGCCACCGGGACGCCCGGCGCGACGGCGCCGTGCGGGCCGACGGTCGAGCCCGGCGCGGGGATCGGCGCGTAGGCGTAGATCGGGTTGCCCTGAGGGTCTTGCCCGATCGGCATGAGGTAGCAGCCGGACAGCAATGCCGCCGGCAACAGGGCGGCGACCAACAGCCGCTTTGAGGCGGGAAATACCGGAGTATTGCGAAGAACCGAATACACAAAGTTACGGGTGCTCATGGTGATCTCCTTTCAGAATTGTAAAAGTACTGCCTTGCGACTTTGGAGTTGCTCAGTCGACTTCATGGGCCTTGAGAAACATCGATCTCTCGAGAGCCGCGAAGAAATTCTGGTAGTACCTGGCATCGGTGACCGCTTTGACGTGACGCTGCGCGTTCGCTCGCACCAGCAATTGGGTCGTGCCACGAGGTCTGACCGTTACGGTGATGAGCATCCGGTGGCGGTCGAGCTTGCTGCCACTCACCGTGCCCAGGACCAGGTCAGCGAGATCGACGTTGAACCCGAAATCCTGCAGCGTGGCGATGACGGCGCGCAGCGTCTGTTCCTTGTCAGTAGCGTCAAAGGCGCGAGTCTGATAGGCGCGTTGCTCCACCTGGCTCTGTTCCGTTTCAACAACGTCTCTCTGAGGCCGAAACAGCGAGCACCCAGCGAATATGGCGCACGTGGCGACGAGGACTGTCAGCTTGACGAAGCACGGGTTCATATCTTGTGCCATGGCATCAAAACCGCGAGTTGTGATAGGCAAAGTCGCGCACCTGCTTGTCCTGGTCGTACTTGATAATCACAGTCAAGGTGCGCTGGGATACGGAACGGGCGCCGGTTGACTGATAGCCACCGGGAGCTATAGCAGCCCCGGCACTGCTGCCGAAGGCCAGGAACAGGGAACTAATGCCGCCGCTGCTGGTGGAATAGGCTGTTTCCGTCGCGATCCTGTCGTAGATCCATGCCTCGCGGCGCTGCTCGTCGGTCGTCACGATGTTCGGAGAGCCGAGGACTGCCGCGACTTCGGTGCCGCTCATGCCGACCCTGATTTCCTTCTGTACGCGCCCGACCGTTAAGCGATCGGGCGAGTCATCGGTGACCGCCGCGCGATGTTGCGGGACTGTCATGCAGCCCGTAAGCAATACACAGCCGACAATATAAAGTGCTCGAACCATGGCGCTGTCCTCCAGTTGGTGTTGCGGTTCAGTCGGGGTCAATGGATCGTCCGCGCGCCGCGTTCCCTCAGGTACTCCTCGAGGGCTGGCATCTCGGACTCCTGGCTCATCACGACGTATTCACTGCACGGCGTTTCGTCCTCTTCCTCGAACACGAGCTCGATGGGCTCGATTGCGTCATCGCACTGCGGTTCGGGGAATCGAACTTGACGCTGGTTGGTCTTGGTCCTCATGTGCCCCTCCTGTGCTGTTGCCAGCAGCGGGTAATCTGCGGCTGTGGGGACATGCTGCGACCGGGGTGCATGCAGATCGCTTACCGATGGGTTACTCATGACTTACACCTGAAAAGCGCTTCGGAACAATCGGTTAAGCGAGGTCCTGCCGATCACCGCTGACCGTGGGCGCTGCGCTCCCGGCGGGGCCGGGCGGGCGGAAGGTTTCTGCAAGTGCGCACGAGCGGGACCCGTGACTGGTCCCGCCGCAGCCGTCAGACGGTCGCGTACAGACCATGGACGACCCAGCCCAGAGCCGCGCCCGCCGGGAGATCGAGCAGGTAATGCTGCTTGGTAAACAGGCAGGAGAGCGCGATAAGCAGGGGAAATGCGAACGACATCACTCCCAGGTACGGCAGGAGGTGGAGCGAGGTGAGCATTGCCACCGATACGTGCATGCTGGGGAAGCTGTTGGAGCGCGCATCGAAGCGCTGGACCAGCGCGAGGAAGCGCTCGGAGAGGGTGCGCTGCCGGTTGTAGGAGCGCCAATGCTCTGGGGTCGTCACCGGGAACAGCACGAAGAACGCCATCTGCAGCCCGAGCAGCAGCATGTAGCTCACCGCGACGTGGGTGAAGTGACGCGGCGACTCCATCACGAAATTGAGGTAGAGGATGAGCGGATAGTAGATGCAGCTGTAGATCCATACCCAGCTCGGCCAGTACGGTATCCAGTCATCGAGCCGCAGCCGCAACTCGCGCGGCGCAGTGAGATGATTGCGCTGGCACCAGAAGTAGAACTGGTAGACGCCAACAATCAGGAACACGCTGAGGACCAGGTTGATGGCGTAGTCGGTGATCTTCATGGGGGTGTCTCCTTGTCTAGCGGAACAGGGCGGGAAGCGCGGTGCTCAGCCACGGCGCATAGGTGATGGCGAGCACTCCGAGCGCGAGGATGGGAAGCAGCGGCGCGACGCTCCGGCACACCTCGGCAATCGGCTTGCCGAAGCGGGAGGAGGCGTAGAACAGGTTCACCCCGACCGGCGGCGTGAGATATCCGATCTCGAGATTGGCAAGGAAAATCACGCCCAGGTGCACCGGGTCGACGCCGAAGGCGAGGCCGATCGGCACCACCAGCGGGGCGACGACGACGATCGCGGAAAAAATATCCATCAGGCAGCCCACCACCAGCAGCAGTGCATTGAGCGCGAGCAGGAACACCCACTTCGAGTGGATGGTCTGGGTGGCCCAGGTAACGATCCGCTCGGGGAGCTGGATGTCCACGAGGTAGTTGGTGAGCCCGAGGGCCACGCCCAGGATCAGCATTACCCCGCCGACGAGCGCCCCGCATTCGGTGGTCACCGCGAGCCAGTGCCGGAGGTCGCGCCGGTCGCCGTGTATCACGGCCTCGACGATGAAGGCGTACAGCGCCGTGAGCGCCGCCGCTTCCACCGGCGTGGCGAGCCCACCGAGCAGTCCGGCGAGAGCCACGACCGGCAGCGCCAGATCCCACTTTGCCATGCGGATGGCCCGGATCGCCGCGCCACGGTTGAAGGGTGCAATGGCCGCCGGGCTCCGCCGGTCGCGCCGCATTCCCCACCACGCGGTGAGCACCATCATGAAGATTCCGGGCAGCAGTGCGCCGAGCAGCATCTCCTTGATGCTGATCCCCGCGATGATGGCGTAGAGAATCAGCGGCAGGCAGGGCGGCAGCAACACGCCCAGGGAACCCACGCTGGTGACGAGGCCGAGCGCGTCGCGTTCCCCGTAGCGGGCGGAGACAAGTAGCGGCAGGAGCAGGCCGCCGAGCGCGAGGATGGTCACGCCGGATGCGCCGGTGAACGCCGTGAAGAACGCGCCGACCACTACGGCCGCAATCGCCACGCCGCCGCGGAAGTGGCCAAACAGCGCCTGGAACAGGTGGGTCAACCGTGCCGGCGCGCTGCCGGCGGCGAGGATGAAGCCCGCCAGCGTGAACAGGGGGACCGCGGGCAGCGTCGGATTGACCACCAGCCGGTAGTGGTCTAGCGACACCGACGCGATCGGCGCGCCCTGCTGCGAAAACAGGAACAGGGCAATGCCGCCAAGGATGGCGAAGACCGGAGCGCCCAAGAGAGCGCACGCGACGAGCAGCACCAGCGCTGGATAGAACCACAATGCGGCGTGCGCGACCCACAGTGGCGACGTGGCGAGCAGGGCGATGACCACGCCCATCGCGGTGGCTCGGCCCCACGCGCCTGCCGCGGCACGCCAGGCAAGCCGGAAGGCGATCAGGATGAATCCCGCCGGCAGCGCCGACTGCGCAACCCAGATCGGGATCTGGTGCGCGAGGATGCTTCCCGCTGCCCGCTCCGTAGCCACCAGCTGGACGCTGGCGATCGCAAGCAGGCCGCTGACCATCGCAGCAAACGTGTTGCCAGCGAAACGCTCGACGGGCCGGGCGCGGGGGCCGAGGAGGGAGGCGAGGCTGAATAGCGTCAGCAGCTTGTCCTCGCGGGCCGCAACCGCCGCGCCGATCATGCTCGCCACCAGGGTGAGGTGCTGGACCAGGGCCGCGCTGCCGGCGATGCCGGTATTGAGCACCTTGCGCAACAGGATCTCCGCGAGGGGCAGCAGCACAATCGTTGCCAGCGTCAACGCCAGTAACGCGTCCTCGCCGAGAACGAGCGGTCGGTACCAGCGCGCCGGCCGGGACAGTGCCATTGGGGCTGCGACCGGCGACGTGAGGGTGCTCATCGCGCCACCGCGATGCCGCTGGAACCGCGGTATTCGGCGAGCGCGCCCTGGACCGCGTCGAACATATCTGCAGGCACCATCGTGCCGCGAATCTTCGGGTAGGCTGCTTCAGCCAGCTGGCGCCATTCGGCCTCAATCTCCGGGGTCAGGCTGTGGATCCGCAGGCCGCGCTTGCGCATGGCTTCCACGGCCTCCAGGTCCGAGGTCGCGCGCTGAGCGCGCAGCCGGCCGGCGGCCGTTGCGGCCTCGCGCCGCAGCGTTTCCCTGCTCGAGGGGCTCAGCGCGTCCCACGCACTGCGCGTGATGACGGCGGCGCCGACGATCGGCACCCACTGAATGTCAAGCATGTGCGGAGCCGTCGCGTCGATCTGGCCGGCGAGCGCCCACAGCGCCGTAACCGGCACCGCGTTGATGAGGCCTGTCTGCAGGCCCGGCAGGATGTCGGCGGTCTCCAGCATCACGGGCTGGTAGCCCAGCGCTTTCATCAGGCCGATCTGCTCGGGATCCCCGGCCCAGGCGAACATTTTCAGCCGCTTGTAGTCGCCGGGGCGCAGCGCCCGCTCCTTCGAGAACAGGCGGACCCATCCGCCTTCGGCCCAGAACAGCACAACGAACCCTTTGTCGAGGAAGCGTTTCTCCAGCAGTGGATGCAACCGCTGGCCGACCGCGTCCACCTCTTCCCAGGAGCGGAACATCAACGGCATCTTTTGCAGCGCGCCGGCACCGGCATCGATCTCCGTCAAGCCGATGACGGACATCAGCGCGGCGTTCAGCTGGCCGATGCGCATCCGCCGCACCATGTCCGCCTCGCCTCCCTGCGAGCCATCCGTGAAAATGGTGAAGTTCGCTCCCGGTGCCTCGGCACGGCGCCAGGCTTCCCCCATTTCGAGCAGCACCTGGTGATAAGCCGATCCCCGCGGGGCGATGGTCGCGAGCTTGATCCGTGGCGTCTGCGCGGGCGCATCCGTAGACGCGAGTTGCAGCATCACGGCGGCGATCAATGTGTATACAGCCGGTTTCCACGTGGAGCGCGACATGGTGTTCTCCTTTCGGTCGGGATCTGCGCAATCAGTCGAGAAAGAGCTGGTCGGTCTGCGTCAGCAGCCAGCGCGCGCGCCGCTGCATGACCGCGTTTTCGAGCCGCCACTCGGGGCGCGTTGACGGGTCGTTGGCGGTTGCGCGCTCGAGCATGGCGACGAACTCGCGCCGGTTCTGCAGCGCGACGCACACGCTCTCGGCGTAGGCAACGTACGGGCCCGCCTTGTGCCCGGCGGAGAGGCGGACAGCTTGCTCGAAGTGAATGCGCGCGCGCGCCTCCGGGTTGCGCGCACCGGGGCGGCCCATCTCGTAGCTGATGAGGAACGCGTGCAGCGCGCCGTGATCCATATCGGGGTCGAGCTCGCGCAGCCGCTCCACCATCAGGTCCACCGTCCGCAGGCCGGCGATCGCGCTGGGGGAATCCTTGGAGAGTGAAATCGCCGCGGTCCACGCGACCGTCGTCCAGTAGAGGCGCATGGTGTCGTCGCGGGTAAGACGCGAGAGGGCGGGGCCGGGCTCCGTCTCGAGCTGCGCGCGGAATCCCGGGTACTGCACCTCGAGCGCGCGCAGCCCGTATTCGCGGGCGCGGTGGTAGAGCCCGCGCGCCCGCTGGCGCAGCGCGCGTGCCGCGGCAACGTCGCGGCCCTCCACTTCGTCGGCGTCGAGCTGGACAAACGCGAAGCTGTATTGCGTGAAGCCGCTGGACGCGGCGACGAGCAGGCCGCCGTGGCGCGGCGTCTCCGCCAGGACGCTCTCCATCAGCTTCAGGCTGAACGGCGCCGCGTCCCGGATCAGCTCGGGATCATCGTCTGTTCCGAAACCCGAGCCGCTCGCCGCGAGCGCGTCGCCCATGCTGTTCACCGCCAGGTTGCGCACCGAGCAGCCGCTGTTGAGCGCGGCGACCAGCAGCAAAGCCAGCGCGGCAGCCCGCATCGCGTGGATGCCGTGCGCGGGATGCAACAGGTGCGGTTCCAGTCCGTTCATCACTATGTCCTCCGTCGATTTGTTGCTTCGACGGGTGCCATCGTGATGCAGCGGGGGTTTCGAATGACTTACCGATGACTTACTGATGGCTTACGCGTGGGCCGCGCCGTGGAAAGCGGTTGCTGCGCCGGGACGGGGGCAGGCGCGACGGCGCCGCCGGACGGGTGCGTGAACAGGCTTGCCTTACAGACGGGTGCGGCGTGGGCGCGCGGCCCGCGGTGGGGCCGGCGCCGCTGGTAAGCGCGGAAGGTTACTCGCCGTAGGTCGTGATCAGCGTCGTGCCGAGCTTCGCG
>CAZCGD010000207.1:0-1579 GCA_964498105.1 uncultured Streptomycetaceae bacterium | reverse complement strand
AGAATGAACCGGATAATTTTGGTGACCATGGTCGCAATGTTAACGGCGCTGGCGTCAGCCAGCGCCGTTGCGCAGGCGTTCCCAGTGAAACCAGTACGCCTGGTGGTGGCATTCGCCCCCGGCGGCGCGACGGACACGTTTGCCCGCGTGACGGCTGCCGAGATGAGCAAGAGTCTCGGCCAGCAGGTGATCGTCGAGAACCGTCCCGGCGCGGGCACCACGATCGCGGCCGAACTCATCGCCAAGTCTCCGCCGGACGGCTATACGCTGCTGTTCACGGACCTTTCGACCCATGCCATTACGCCCTCGATTTACCCGAAGCTGCCGTATCATCCGCTGCGGGACTTTGTCGCGGTCGCACCCGTGTCCACGTCGCCGATGATCATGGTTGCGCACCCCTCGGTCGGCGTGAAGTCGGCCCGGGAGTTGATCGCGCTGGCGAAGAAGCAACCGGGAATCACTTGCGGCAACGCGGGCATCGGCACAGTCACTCACATGGCGTCCGAGAAGTTCCGCATGCGCGCGGGCATCGACCTCACGCCGGTCAATTACAAGGGCGGCGCCACTTCGACGATCTCGCTCCTCACCGGAGAGATCGCGCTCATCGTCACCACCATCCCGGCGGCGCTCGAATACGTGCGCGCGAAAAGACTGGTGGCGATCGGCCTGACCGCGGAGAAGCGCTCGGCCCTGCTGCCCGACATTCCCGCCCTCGGCGAGACCGTCAAGGGCGTGGAGGCCGCCGTCATCGCCGGGGTGCTGGCGCCCGCCGCCACGCCGCGCGCCGTGATCGAGCGCCTTAACGCGGAATTTGCGAGGGCAGTGGACAGCCCCAAGGCCAGGGAGATCTTCGCCGTCAACGCCGCCGAAGCCATGAAGGCGAGTCCGGAGACCATGCAACGCGCCCTGGAGCAGGACGTCAAGACCTGGGCGGAGGTGGTGAAGGCGACCGGGGTAAAGCTTCAATAAAGCGTGACGTGGTACTGCGGGACATGGTGGTGCGTGACGTGATACTGCGTGACATGGTGGTGCGTGACGTGATACAGCGTGTTGGGTTCTGACAGACAGCAGTTACGCTTCACCATGTCACGGTTCATCATGTCACGCCCCACCATGTCACGCTTCACCATGTCACGCCTCATAAGGAGCAATCCGTGGCTCTACCATTGACGATAGATACGCACGCGCATTACTTTCCCGAGCCGTACCTCAAGCTCATCGCGGATCACGGCAAGCGCTGCGGCACGACGGTTGCGGTCGATCCGTCGGGGGCGCGCTTCATCCAGGTTGGCCTGCTGCTGCGCACCGGGCCGATCACGCCGCATTTCTACGACCTCGACGACCGGCTGAAGACGATGGACCGCACCGGCGTGCGCATGCATGCGCTGTCGCTGACGCAGCCCATGGTCTACTGGGCGGACGACGAACTGGGCCTGCGGCTGTGCGTCGCGTTCAACGACGCCGTGAGCGAGGCGCACCGTAAGCACCCCGACCGCTTCATCGGGTTTGCCTGCTTGCCGCTGCAAAACCCCAACCTCGCGCTCGAGGAGCTCGAGCGCGTGGCGCGGCTGCCCGGCAT
>CAZCGD010000206.1:0-3279 GCA_964498105.1 uncultured Streptomycetaceae bacterium | reverse complement strand
CCCTCGTCGGCGTTGAAATCCTCGAACCCGCTCTTCTTGCGCGAGGTGGCGATCGAATGCTCCGCCACCAGTCCCTGCAGCTTTTTCTTCATGGCGCCCGGCAGCGCGTCGTAGGCCGCGCGCTGGTCCGCGAACTCGGTGTGACCACCCACCGGCGCGACAGTGCGCGAGTACAGCAGCGAGGCGAGCCCCGGGCGGAACTTGAACGAGCTGTCGGTATGCCAGAGCTTGTTGCCGGCCTTGTACATGCGCTGGCGGCTGTCCCCGGCCCAGATTTTGCCGTCCGGGGCGAGGTTAGAAATATCGGCGAAGCTCTGGTCGAGCCGGTGCGGCGTGACCTTCTGGTCCAGCACGCGGTCGGTCTCGACCGGCCCGAATAGTTTCGAGAAATCGATGTGCCGCTGGGGCGTCAGGTCCTGGTCCGGGAATACCAGCACCGCGTATTTCCAGAACGCCGCCTTGATCGCCGCCTCATCGGCCGCATCGAGCGGCTGCGACAAATCGACGTCCCCGACTTCGGCGGCGAAGCCCGGCGTCACCGGGCAGATTTCGATGCTCATGAATTGCCTCCTTGCGGGTAGAGCGTGACTTGATGCCTCGTGACCTGGAGAGGCGTGACGTGGTACGGCGTGACGTGATGATGCGTGGAGAATTCGGGCACCAAAACAGCATCTAGCGACGGTTCACCACGTCACGCCGCATCATGTCACGCTTTACCATGTCACGCTCTACCACGTCACGCTTTTCCCGGTATTCGGGGTCAGCGACCCCTGAATACGGGTTTCCGCTTCTCCATGAACGCGTTGCGCCCCTCGACGTAGTCCTCGCTGGCGAAGCAGTCGTCCACCATCTTCTGGCACAGGTCGATGTTGCGGTCGGCAGGATCCTTGCGCAGCTCGATCAAGCAGCGCTTCACCGCGGCGATCGTGAGCGGCGCGTTGCCGGCGAGCGTCGCGGCGTAGTCGAGCACGTATTTCTCCAGCTCGGCAGCAGGCAGCATGCGGTTGATCAGCCCCATCTGCAGCGCTTCCTGCGCGCTGAACTGCCGGCCGGTATAGAAAATCTCGGCGGTGAATTGCGGCCCCACGACTTCGGACAGCCGCCGGATGCCGTTGAAACGGTAGCCGACCCCGAGCTTGGCCGCCGGCACGCCGAAACGCGAGTCGTCCGAGGCGATGCGCAGGTCGCACACCACCGCGGTGCCCAGGCCTCCACCCATGCAGTAGCCGCGGATCATCGCGATCACCGGCTTCGGGCATTCTCGGATCGCCTTGTTGCAGCGCTCCGAAATGGCTTCGGCCGCCTTTACCTGCTCGGCGTTCGAGCGCCGCTCCTTGAACTGCGAGATGTCCGCGCCGGAAATGAAGGCCTTGTCGCCCTGCCCGCGCAGGATCACCACGCGTATCGCGGGGTCGCGCGCGTAATCCTCCATCGCCGCCGCCGTTGCCGCGGACATCTCGAGCGACATCGCATTGCGCTTTTCCGGATTATTGAAAATAACCCATCCGATCGCCCCCTCTTTGCGGGCGATCAGCTTTTCGGTTGCTACCGGAGTATCCATGCACTTCTCCTTCAGATTTACGTTCAATAAAACGCTAGGTTAAACGAAAAACCCCGCCAAAACGGGGTTTCTCGATACGTGGACATAATCGAGGTCCGGCTGCCTTCATCCTTCCGCCTTCCGCCCTCATCCCTCATCCTGTCCTGACCGCCAGCACCCCATCGCCATTCAGCTCCGCGGCAAACCCGGCGTGCCGCAAGCGCTTCGCCACTTCGTTGGGCACATCGCGTCCGGTGGTGAGTTTGTTCGGCGTGCCGGTGTAATGAAACAGCTTGCCTGTGCGCTTGAGCACCCTGGCGAGGTGGTCGTAGAAGACTTGCGAGTACAGTTCTCCGGCGATGCCGAAACGCGGCGGATCGTGCAGGACCGCGTCGACCGACCCGCCGGGCAGCAGGGCGATCTCCTCAGTAATGTCGCCCTGGGTTAACGTCAATCCACTGCCCGTCCCGGGCGACCAGGGATTGAGGCTCCGCAGCCAGATCACGTCGGGATTCTTCTCGTAAGAAAGCACCTGCCGGGCCTGGCCCAGCAAACACCAGGCGGCGAAATAGCCCAGGCCCCCGCAGGTGTCCAGAATCACCTTGCCACGCGGCTGAATCAAGCCGACTTTGCGTTGGGCATCCGCATAGGGCGAGACTTGCGCCGTGGGCAGCATCTTGATGCCGTCGATTTCGAACGTCGGCGGCCCCCACTCCGTCGGCACCAGCTTGATCAGCGACGTCGTGAAACGCGCCACCGGCTGAAAGGTCTCGCCGACCCAGTGGTAAATGGTCCGGTCCTTGCAGGTTTCCAGCCACGGGAAGCGCTGGCCTTGCCAGATCCATCCTGCAACGCCCACCTCGACCGTCGTCTTCGAACGCTCCAGGTCGAGCGAGCACTCAACCGAGGGCGCGCCGGCGCGCGCAGCAGCGTGCATTGCTTCGTGTACTGCCAGAGTTAACAGCGGGCCCACTGTTCCTTCGTCCGCCGTGACCGGAAAACCGGGGACAGCCCCATCGATCGAGGCTGTTAAAAGTAAGCCTGGCCTGGCTTAATGGGCGGTGCCCATTCCGCTTTCCCCCACGGTCCATCGCCGTTCTCACGGACGTAGGCGATGCGGCCGCGCCGGGTGGGCAGGCGCTTGCCCGAGAACAGGCCCTTCAGCCAGTCCATCACGTAATCGTGGCAGTCCAGGCCACCGAGGTTGGCAAGGCCCCACAGCGGATGGTACTGGTTCTCGATCACCCACATCTCCTTCGGCACCTTGAGGTCGTCGAAGGCTTCGACCGCGTCTTCGAGCGGGCATAGTGGATCGAACTCGCCGGTCACCAGCAGCGTCGGGCATTTGACGCTTCCGAGGTAGCCGCGCACGGTCATGCCGCTCGCCACCTCTTTGTCGAAGCGCGCCTCGTCGTCGTAGCCCGCCATGTACATGAACATCTGCTTGAAGCGCGGCGAGGATTGCGTGAAGATCGTGTTGTTGGGGTTGAAGCATGCGACAGAGCTCACCACCGCGGCGGCGCGATGGTCGTAGCTCGACAACCGCAGCGACCAGTAGCTGCCCATGCTGATGCCGTAGACCGCGATCTTCTTCGGATCCACCTCGGGTCGCTTCATCAGGTAGCTGATCACCGCCGCGCCCGCGCGCTCGTAGTTGTCCTTCACCGCGCGGATTTTCTGCAGGTTGGAATTGCCCTGCCCCGGCCCGTCCATCGCGAGCACGTGGAAGCCGCGCGACA
>CAZCGD010000205.1:0-19701 GCA_964498105.1 uncultured Streptomycetaceae bacterium | reverse complement strand
TCTCGATCGCGACGAGCGTCGCTTCGTCTTGCTCGCTGCGGGCGATCTCGAACAGCTCTTTCGCGTCGCGCAGTCCGCTGTCGAGCCGGACGAAGGTCTTGACCAGCGATTCGAGCTGCTTCCTTTCCCGGCCGAGGTCCTGCGCGCGCTTATTGTCGCTCCACACGGCGGGGTCTTCGGCGAGCCTGGTGACTTCCGTCAGGCGCCGCTCTTTGGTATCGAAGTCAAAGATACCTCCGCAGTTCCATGGTGCGGCCTTCGACGTCGGCTAAGCGCCGGGTGATGGCGTTGATCTTTTCTGCTTCCATGACGGCTGCGCCTGAAAAGGCGAAATTATACAGGGGGGAGGGGTCTTACTGTTGCGCGACGGCTGAGACGGGTGGGATGCTTTGCCTCATCCCTCATCCCTCATCCCTCATCCCTCGGATGCGGCGGAGCCGCATTACTCAAGGCCCGTGTAGTCGAACCGCATCGGCTCGATGTCGCCGGCCTGGATCGCTCGGATACGCTGTTTGGGGACCGGGAAGCCGAACTGCTCGTTGCGCATGTGGATGCGCTGGGCCAGGATTTTTCTGTTCATCGCGCCAATCTCGTCCCATTCACCGGGCTTGAGCTGCTCGCGCGACAGCCCGATGAAGCCGTCCCGCATGTGGCCGAACTCGTCGGCATAGACCCCCTCGCACGCGCGGGCGATGCGGTTGTTCAGCTCGCCTGAGCCTTTCAGCCGCATCCCGGTCGAGTACATGCTGCAATAACCGCCTTCAGTGAAGCGCACGGCGAAGTAGCCCAGGCGGCCGCGCTGGTCGCGGTACTCGTAGCGCAGCCGCGCGAGCTTGTCGTCGGCGGGCCAGCTCTCGAGCTGACGCGGGTCGAGCTTGCCGCCGCTCAGGTAATCGTGAATGTCGGCGAACAGGCAGTAGTGGTAGAACTCCGCGCGCAGGCCGTCGATCGCTTCCAGCACCTCGTGCCGGTCCACCCCGCGGTCGATTTTCGGATACGCCTTGC
Source organism: uncultured Streptomycetaceae bacterium (assembly GCA_964498105.1). GTDB lineage: Bacteria > Pseudomonadota > Gammaproteobacteria > Burkholderiales > SG8-41 > SG8-41. Next base: position 18,696 of record CAZCGD010000205.1, on the reverse strand, counting down.
GCAGGAATTCCACCGGCCCCAGAAACAGCCCCTTTTTCTTGTCGCCGACACCGGAGCCCCACATTTCCTTGTAGCACTGGCGGCGCAGCCACAGCAGATCGCTCGCCTGGGTGCGCTTCGCGCTGTTGAAATAAGTCCACACGACCTCGGCCTCGCCCGCCCAGTACGGCGCCGACAGGTCGACCAGGCGCCTGAGGTTTTCGTTGATGGCCATTGTGTTGGTGTTGAAGTCGAGGGTCCGGATCCCGATTATCCCCGTTTCCAAGGCTTGGTGATCAGGCGGCCTCCCAATGCTCGATCTGCAACTGTACCGAAGTGCGGCCGTTCCACTCGTTAATCGAAGGCTGGTAGACCGCGCGGATGCGCGGCGGGGCGGCCTCCGTGCTCTGGAAGCGGATCGCGTCAAGGCGCTGTCCCCCGTTCGTGAGCGTGAGCTTGAGGTGCTTTGCCCCGACCACGCGCTGCGCCGCCACCTCGAATTCATCGCAGAAGCGCGGCGCGGGGAAACCGTGTCCCCATACGGGCTCGGATAATAGCGCGACGGTTTCTGTCGTAAGGTCCGTGGCGGCGAGGGGGCCGTCGGTCTCTATGACGCGTTCGAGGTCCGCCGGCGTCAGCAGCGCGCGCGTGGTTTCCTCGAAAGCCGCGCGGAAGCGCTCGAAGTCGCTTTCCCGGATGGTCAGGCCTGCTGCCGCGGCATGTCCGCCGAACTTCATGATCAGGCCGGGGTGCAGCACCGCGACCCGGTCGAGCGCATCGCGCAAGTGCAGGCCGGCGATCGAGCGCCCCGAGCCGCGGATCTCGCCCGTGGTGCCGCGCGCAAATGCGATGGCGGGCCGGTGGAAGTGGTCCTTGATGCGCCCGGCCACGATGCCGACCACCCCCTGGTGCCAGGTGGCATCGAACAGGGCGAGCGTGTAGCTGTCCCCGAAATCCTGCGCTGCCACGGCCGCGAACGCTGCTTCGTGCATGCCGGACTGAATCTCGCGCCGCTCCCGGTTGAGGCGATCGAGGTCGGCCGCGATGGCGAGCGCGCGCTCCGCATCGTCGGTGACGAGGCATTCGATGCCGAGCGCCATGTCGGTCAGACGGCCCGCGGCGTTGAGGCGCGGCCCCAGCGCAAAGCCGAAGTCCCGCGCGCCGGCGCGGCGCGCATCGCGCCCGGCCACTTGAAACAGCGCCGCCATGCCGGCCGGCATACGCATTGCGCGCACGCGGGCGAGGCCCTGCTGCACCAGGATGCGGTTGTTACGGTCCAGGGGCACTACGTCGGCGACCGTGCCGAGAGCGACGAGCGGCAGAAGGTCCGCTAGATTCGGCTCGTCGCTCTTGAGGGATGAGGGATGAGGGAGTGAGTCCGGGGTATCGATGGACGTGCCTGCGCACGTCCGAGCCGGCGAACGCCCGACGGGCTGCATCCCGTCGGGCTGGGATGACCCGTTTTCCTTTCCCCTTTCCCCTTTCCCCTTTTTGCTTTGACCGAACACTCCGCGCTCGCGGAACTCGGCCCTGAGGGCGAGCGTGAGGTAAAACATGACGCCGACGCCGGCCAGGTTCTTGCTGGGAAATCCGCAGCCGGGCTGGTTGGGATTGATGATGCACGCCGCATCCGGCAGCCGATCGCCGGGCAGGTGATGGTCGGTGATGAAGGTCGTCATGCCCAGGCGATTCGCTTCCGCGACGCCTTCGATACTCGAGATGCCGTTGTCTACCGTGATCAGGATGTCCGGCTGGAACTGCGTGTGGGCGAGCCGCACGATCTCCGGCGACAGGCCGTAGCCGTACTCGAAGCGGTTGGGCACCAGGTAGTCCACGATCGCGCCGAAAGCGCGCAGCGCTCTCACGCCGATTGCGCACGCCGTGGCGCCGTCGGCATCGTAATCGGCAACGATGAGCAGCTTCCGGCGCGCCGCGATCGCATCGGCCAGCAGCTTTGCCATCGCTTGCAAGTTAAGCATGGCCGCGGGGGGCGAGAGGTGCTCTAGGCCGCCCGCGAGATGCTGCGCGGCGGTGACGCCGCGCGCAGCATAGATGCGCGCGAGCAACGGGTGGATCCCGTCTTTGACGAGGCGCTCGACGACGGCGGCCTCGGGCACGCGGGCGGTGATGGCGGGCGTTGTGCTAGAGTTCATGTCAAAACCTGAAAACCATATTAGCCGCCGATGAACGCCGATAGACGCCGATAAGATCAAGACCAGAATGGACAGGATCAACAGGATAAACAAGATTCAAACAAAAGAACGCTTCGGTATTTTCTGTAGTCATGTAGATCTTGTAAATCCTATCTATTCCTTGCTTTTGTTGATGTTCATCGGCGTTCATCGGCGTTCATCGGCGGCTCAATCGGGTTTTCGGTTGCGTACGACTGCAATGGGCGTTTCGGGCGCCAGAAGCGCCAGAGGTCGCGCCGCGACACGGTGGCGATGTAACCATGGTCCGGGCCCAATCCGTGCAGCGTCAGCGTTTCCAGCGCTTCGTTCTTCAGGCCGGCGAGAAGCGGCGCGAACCACGTGCGTTCGAGCGCCGCCGCGGCGTCGCGCCAGCCTGCAAGATCGCCGTAGGCCGTTGCAGGCAGCGAGGTGACGACGACCAGAGGTGTCTTGAAGCCCGATTCCTGGAGCAGCGATGCGCCGGCGTCGGGCAGGGGACGCATTGCAGCGCTGCTCGCCATCGCCAGTCCCGCCGCGAGTGGATGATCGCTCCACACCACGTCGTGGAAGGAGGCTAGCGGGCGGGCGCGTCCCGCGCCCCACAACCAGACGCTGTTCACCGGCAGCGCGCCGCGGGCCTCGTTACGCGCGTGGCCGTGCAGCACCATCTGTGCTTCGTTGAAGAACCGCCGCCAGTGCGCCCCGTCCTCGCCTGAAGGCAGGAATGGCTCGATGCTGCGGCCGGCCACTTCCGCTGTCGGGATGGCGCGCATACGCGGCGCCCCCGCCAGCCGCAGATACCAGCGTTGCGGGGAGGGCGCGACAAACAGCATGCCCTCGGCGGCAAAGTGCGAATTGAGTGCTGCGACGAAGTCGTGCGCTTCTTCCATCGCAATGGACAGACACGAGGCATCCGCGAGGACCAGGCGGTCGCCGTGCACCCGAAGATGGACGGGGTCGGCGTGCATCCAGCAATGGTCGCCGAGCTCGCCGCCGTCGCCGCGCAGGGTGAACGGTGCCAGCGGCAGGTCGTCAGGCAGGCCGAAGGCGCCGGCCAGCCAGCGTTCCAGCGAGCCGCCGCCGGTACGGGTGCGCCGGCCGCGCGCGAGCAGGGTTTGCAGCGACGGCAGCGCGAGATCGCGGTACGGTTCGCCTCTGGCGGCCGCCGGCCAGAATAGATTGGGGACGAGCAGGTGGCAGTTCATGAAAGGTGGGGCACTGCCTGCAGTCTAGCAGCCTGTCGGACGTGATAAGAGCGCCTAACAAGATGACCGGCCCTGCTTTACTCCCCTCCTTTTCAAGAGTGAGCCGGGACACTCCCCTCCTGCCTGAGGAGGGGTGTCACGAAGTGACGGGGTGGTTACGTGGGCACCTCTTGCTCCCACCACCCCGCCCGCTGGCGCGGGCATCCCTCCTCAGGCAGGAGGGGAATTCAATTTGTTAGGCGCTCTAAGGAATTTGTCGGATCGAAGACCGACAAATTCCTCTTGTGTCAGAATAGCGCCCTTACCCGCCCACGAGAGACCTCCGGTTTGTCGTACGAATTTTTCATCGGAACGCGTTACACGCGCGCCAAGCGCCGTAACCATTTCATCTCCCTGATCTCGCTGGTGTCGGTCATCGGCATCGCGCTCGGCATGACGGTGCTGATCACGGTGCTGTCGGTCATGAACGGCTTCCAGCGCGAGATCCGCACCCGGATCCTCGGGGTTGCTTCGCACGTGCAATTGAGCGGGGCGGACGGGAAGCTGAAGGACTGGCAGGGGGTTGCCAAAGCGGCCCTGGGCCACGACCAGGTGATCGCCACCGCCCCGTTCATCAACGCCCAGGGCCTGCTGACCCACGGCTCGGCGGTGCGAGGGACATACGTGCGCGGCATTCTCCCGCAACACGAAGACCGCGTCGCCGATATCGGCCAGCACATGAAGAGCGGTCGTCTCGACAATTTGAAGTCCGGCGAGTACGGCATCGTGCTCGGCGTGGATCTGGCGCGCGCGCTGGGCGCGGTGCAGGGCGACAAGGTGGTGCTGGTCGCTCCCCAGGGGCAGGTGACGCCCGCGGGCGTGCTGCCGCGCCTGCGCCAGTTCACGGTGGTCGGTATCTTCGGGGTCGACCACTATGAATACGATTCGGGACTCGCGTTGATCGACCTCGAGGACGCGCAGCGGCTGTTCCGTTTCGGCGATGCCGTATCGGGCGTGAGACTGAAGCTGAAGGACCTGTTCAAGGCCACCGCAGTGTCGCGTGACCTGTCGCGAACCCTCGGGCCGGACGTTTACGCCAGCGACTGGACGCAGCAGCACGCCAATTTCTTCCGCGCGGTGCAGATCGAGAAGCGCATGATGTTCATCGTCATCATCCTGATCATCGCGGTGGCGGCGTTCAACATCGTCTCCAGCTTGATCATGATGGTGACCGACAAGCAGGCGGACATTGCGATCCTGAGAACGCTCGGGGCGGCGCCCGCCAGCATCACCAGGATCTTCATCATCCAGGGCACCCTGATCGGCGTCACCGGCACGCTGCTCGGGCTCGCCGGCGGAATATCGCTCGCGCTCAACGTCGAGACCGTGGTGCCGTTCATCGAGAGCATGCTCGGCATCAAGTTCCTCGCCAAGGACGTTTATTACATCAGCGACCTGCCCTCCGAGCTGCAGGCGGCCGACGTCATCGTAACCGCCGTGGTGTCGTTCGTGCTGTCCATGCTGGCGACCCTGTACCCGAGCTGGCGCGCGGCGAAGACCAATCCCGCGGAAGCCCTTCGCTATGAGTGAAGGGGGAAGGGGGAAGGGGGAAGGGATTACTGCCGGACCGGTGATCTCGTGCCGTGGGCTGCACAAGATTTTCTATCAGGGTGTGGTCGAAGTCCCAGTGCTGACCGGAGTGGACCTCGATGTCGCCGTGGGCGAGCGCGTGGCGATCGTGGGCGCGTCCGGCTCCGGCAAGAGCACGCTTCTGCACCTGCTGGGCGGCCTGGACGAGCCGACGCGGGGCGAAGTGCGCGTGCAGGGGCAGGAGTTGAGCCGGCAGAACGAAACAGAGCGCGGCCATACCCGCAACCGCGCCCTTGGTTTCGTCTACCAGTTCCATCATTTGTTGCCCGAGTTCTCCGCGCTCGAAAACGTGGCCATGCCGCTGCTCATCCGCCGTCTCGAAAAAAGCGCCGCCTACGCCCAGGCGCAGCGGCTGCTCAAGCAGGTCGGCCTCGACCACCGCCTGAGCCATCGCCCGGGCGAACTGTCGGGCGGCGAGCGCCAGCGCGCGGCGCTGGCGCGCGCGCTGGTGACGCGTCCGGCCTGCATACTGGCGGACGAACCCACCGGCAATCTCGACCGGCACACGGCGGAAGCCGTGTTCGAGCTGATGCTCGAATTGAATCGCGGCAGCGGGACGAGCCTGGTGATCGTGACGCACGACCCCGAGATCGCGCGGCGAGCCGATCGCATCTTGCGCCTGGTGGACGGCGTCTTGCAGCAAGGAGCGTGATTCGTGATTCGTGATTCGACCTCTCATTCCCTCTCCCTCGCGATGGGGGAGAGGGCGGGGTGAGGGGGTACTCGAATCACGAATCACGAATCACGGTGTTCACCGGGACAATGCGCAGCAACCCTGTCCTGGTGACTTGTTCGTAAACGGCCGGATCGTTCAGCGCCTGCTGCAACACGAAGTGCGGCGCGGAGCGCTTGATGAGCCGCGGCGCGATGATGCCGAGGGCGATGACGGCGAGTCCCGTGAAGATCCAGCCGACCAGCGCCAGGGCCACGCCGATGCCGAGCACCGGCATCATGAACAGCGGCAGCAGCAGCCGCGCCGACAGAAAGCGTGCCGCTTCCTTCGGGTCCACCTCGACTTTGATTTCGCCGCGCGCGTAAGCGGCGGTGAATTCGGCGTGCGTCATCGAGTAAAGTTTGCAGTTTGCAGTGGGCAGTTTGCAGGGCTGCCAACTGACGGCTGACGGCTGCCAACTTGATCTAGGCTGCCAACTGTCAGCTAGTATTCCACCGGCACCGGGTCGAGGCTGCGCCACATATACCACGTCGCTACGGAGCGCCACGGCGCCCACGCCGCGCCGATCTTTTGCATGCGCGGCAGGGAGAGGGCGCGGCCGCGGTTGTAGTGCAGTTGCATCGCGCGGCGAAGTCCGAGGTCGCCGAGCGGCAGTACGTCGGGCCGGGCGAGGTAGAACATCAGGAACATCTCCGCGGTCCAGCGGCCGATGCCCTTCACTTGTATCAGCTCGGCGATCAAAATCTCGTCTTCGAGCGCATGCCAGCGGGCGGCATCGAGCGTGCCGTCGCGGAACCTCAAGGCGAGATCTTTAATGTATAAGGCCTTCTGGCCGGATAGGCCGCAGCCACGCAGGGTTCCCTTGCGAGTGCGGGACACGGACGCGGGAGTCACTGATCCGAGACGGCCAGAAAGCCTTTCCCAGACGCTTTGCGCCGCCTTGACCGAGATCTGCTGGCCGACGATGGAGCGCGCCAGAGTCGAGAAGGCGTCGCCGCGGCTGCCCAGCGCCAGACCGTGGAATTTTTCGACCAGGCCACGCAGCACGGCATCGCGCTCCGCGAGCTCGCGGGCCGCCTGCTGCCAGTAGTCCGGCGTTCTCATCGTATGTCCATTAACCGCAGAGGCGCGGAGACGCGGAGATTTCATTTTCAGATAATAACAAGTTGTTTTTTTCTCTGCGTCTCTGCGTCTCCGCGGTAAATTTACAGACTTTTGGCGCGACGGCGCCGGCGGCGTTGCCAGGCGCAACGGACGTAGAGCCGCCACGCGCCGTCCGTCACGAAATAGCCGATCACCGCGAGCAGCAGGGCGAGCAGCGGCAGGCCGATCAACAGCGGCTTGCCGACGCTGGTCAGCCACGCCAGCGCCGCCGGCAGCCACTCGCTGAAGCCCTTGCCCTCCAGATCGAATGCGAGCGGCGGCAAACCGCCCTCGCTCTGCAGCAGCGCCAGCTGCCCGAGCCTGAACGCGGCGTAGTAAAGCGGAACGATGGTGAAGGGGTTGGAATAGAGCGTGACCAGCGCGGCGATCGGCAGGTTGACGCGGCCCGCGATCGCCAGCAGCGCCGCCGCGGTGAACTGGACCGGATTGCTGCCGGGTATGAGGCCGGCGAACAGGCCAACCGCGACGCCGCCCGCCACCGACCGGCGGTGCAGGTGCCACAGGTTGTGGTGCTGGAGCCACGGCCCGAGTCGCGCTATGTAGCGGTTGCTTCTGATGGCGTCGTGGCCCGGCAGGAATTTCTTGAAGAACTTGCGAGGCATGCCGGATCAGACACGTTTCATCATGGTGAGGACATTCTACTGAATTAGACCGGTGGGGCGGATGAATCTCAAAGGATGAAGGATGAACGTGGAAGGATGACCCCCGCAGTGCGGAGGTAAAGTCCGCCTGGCCTTCAGCGTTCCGGCGAAGCCGTAAGGTCATCCTTCCACGTTCATCCTTCATCCTTGTTCTCGTCGTCCTCCTGCCCGCCGCGTCGCGCGTTACTGGGCAATGCGGCTCAACATTCTCTGCTTCACGGCGGGTGCCGGGTGGCTGCAGCAGCAGCCGGAGCTGCCGGGCGCCGGCTGGGCATGGGCGCTGGCGGCGGGCGGCCTGGTTGCGATAGCGATCCGTGCCGAGAGCGCGTGGCTGACGCTGGCGCGGGAGATCCTCGTGAAGGCGGCGTGCTTCGCGCTGGGATTCGCGTGGGCGGCCTGGTGCGCGCAGCAGCGGCTCGCCGACGCGCTGCCGCCGGCATGGGAAGGGCGCGATATCGCCGTGATTGGCGTGGTGGCCGGCCTGCCGCAGGTGTCCGGGCGCGGGGTGCGCTTCGAATTCGACGTCGAGCGCGTGCTGACCCCGGAGGCGCGCGTGCCGCAGCACATCGTGCTGTCGTGGTGGGGCAGCCCGCCGCGCGACGGTCGGCCGGCGACGTTTCCGTTGCTCGAGCCCGGGGAGCGCTGGCAGCTGACCGTGCGGCTGAAGCGCCCGCGCGGCACCGCTAACCCGCATGGCTTCGACTACGAGGCATGGCTGCTGGAGCGCAACCTGCGCGCGTCCGGTTACGTGCGGCCGCGGACGGGGAGTCAGCGGACGGCGGAGATGGTGCACCGCCCCGGCTACTGGGTGGAACGCCTGCGCAGCATTGCCCGCGCCCGCATCCAGTCCGTGCTGCCGGACGCGCCGTACGCCGGCGTCATCGCCGCGCTCGCGATCGGCGACCAGCGCGCTATTCCGCCGGAGCAGTGGCAGACCTTCACCCGCACCGGCGTGAACCACCTGATGAGCATCTCCGGACTGCACGTGACCATGGTCTCCGGCCTCGTGTTTGCGCTCGTGTGCGGCGGGTGGCGGCGCATTCCGCGGCTGGTCCTGGCGCTGCCGGCGGTCAAGGCCGCCGCCCTGGCGGCGCTTGCGGCGGCGCTGTTCTACGCGGCGCTGGCGGGCTACGCGGTGCCGGCCCAGCGCACGGTCTACATGCTTGCCGTGATCGCGGCCGCGCTCTGGCTCGGCCTCTTCGAGTCGCCCTCAGTGGTCCTGTGCGCCGCACTGCTCGTCGTGGTGGTGCTGGATCCGTGGGCGGTACTGGCGCCGGGATTCTGGCTGTCGTTCGGCGCGGTTGCCGTGATCATGTACGTTACGGCCGGCCGTATCGGGCGGGAGCACTGGCTGGCGAGCTGGGCACGGGTGCAGATCGCGGTCACGCTGGCGCTGATACCACCGCTGCTTGCGATATTCCAGCAGGTCTCCATCGTTTCGCCGCTTGCCAACGCCATCGCGATCCCGGTCGTGAGCCTGATCGTCGCGCCGCTCGCGCTGGTCGGAGCCGTGCTGCCCCTCGACCTGGTCCTGGAGGTTTCGCATTTGGTGATGGAGGGGTGCATGGTCCTGCTCGACTGGCTGGCGGCATTCCCCGACGCGGTGTGGCAGCAGCATGCGCCGCCGATGTGGACCGTATTCGTGGCCATCGCGGCGCTGGCCTGGCTGCTCGCTCCCCGCGGCCTGCCGGCGCGCTGGCTGGGTGTGGTGGGGCTGTTGCCGCTGTTCGCGGTGGCGCCGGCCGCAATCAGGGCGGGCGATGTCGAGATCGTCGTACTGGACGTCGGCCAGGGTTTGTCGGCCGTGGTGCGAACGGCGCGGCATGCGCTGCTGTATGACGCGGGCCCCACGTTTGGACCGGGCACGGACAGCGGCAACCGTATCATCGTTCCGTACCTGAGGGCGGTGGGCGTGAAAAAGCTCGATGGCCTCATTGTTACGCATGACGATGACGACCATAGCGGCGGCGCGACTTCGGTCCTGCAGGCGGTGCCGCTGGACTGGGTGCTCACGTCCTTGCCCGACCTCGATCCGCTGGTGGTGCAGGCTGGCCCGGCCTTGCGCTGCGAGGCGGGCCAGCGATGGGAGTGGGATGGCGTGCGTTTCGAGGTGCTGCACCCGGCGCCGGCAAGCTACGCCGAGTCCGGGATCAAGGACAACGACCGCGGCTGCGTCCTGAAGATCGAGGCACCCGGAGGGCGGGCCCTGCTACCGGCCGATATCGAGCGCCGTGCGGAAGAGGAATTGCTGACGCAAGCGCGGGAAAGCCTGCGTGCCGAGGTGCTGCTGGTGCCCCACCACGGCAGCCGCACCTCATCGACCCCTGCCTTCCTGCAGGCGGTCGGGCCGCGCCTCGCGGTGTTTCCCGTCGGCTACCGCAACCGGCTGAGCCATCCGCACCGCGACGTGGTGGAGCGCTACCGCGATGCCGGAGTGGGGATATACCGCACCGACCGCGACGGCGCCGTGACCATCACGATCCGTTCCGACGGCGCCATCGGCGTGGCGCCGTACCGCGCGGTCTATCGTCGATACTGGCAAACGCCGTTGATCGGGGATCCGGTGCCGGACCCCCTGGAATTCGGAATGATGAATGATGAATGATGACCCCCGCAGTGTGGAAGTCCGAACCTGGTCATCATTCCGCATTCATCATTCATCATTAGGCGACGTTACTAGTTTGCGGCGGAGGTCCAGCGTGCAAGCCGCGCCCGGGTCCGGCGATTCCGCGGGGAGGCGCAGAGTTGCGGCAGTCGGGCCGCGCGCGATGAAGCGCGCCGCGCAGCGCGCTTTCGCTTCGGCTTCGTTCGCGGGAAGACTCTCGTATTTCTCTTCCCCCACGGCGGTCATGTGGTAGTCGCAGCCGCCGCTCGAGCGGCTGCTTCGCAGGTCCACGATATCGAACGCGAGCGGCGTGTGGAGACCGATGATGGGATGGAGCATGGCGGGAAACGTGCGCGCGCGGAAACGCACGCCGGCCACCCACTCGCCAGCGGCCCCGGCCGCCTGCAGCGGGACTCGCCGCCGGTTGCAAACGAGGGCGTGGCGTCTGCTATCCATCCCGGACAGCTTGACCTGTAACCGTTCCAGAGATGCATCGACGGCGCGCGCCGTGCCGGCTGCCGTGGCGGCCTCGCCGAGCACCGGCCACGGCTCGAGCGCGTGCCGCAACTCCAGGGTGACGCCATCGCAGGAGACGGTGCCGCACCGCGGGAAGCGGAACTCGAAAAATGGCGCAAGCCAGTTGAAATCGAAAGCGCAGCCGGCCGCATTCAATTCTGACACTACTTCGCGCATGTCTGCGCCGAGATAGTGCGGCAGCATGAAACGGTCGTGCAGCGCCGGTCCCCAGGAGATCAGCCGGCCGCGATGGGGTTTTTCCCAGAAGCGGGCGACCAGCGCGCGCACCAGCAGGAACTGCACCATTGCCATGCGCTCCTGCGGCGCCATTTCAAACGCGCGCAGCTCGAGCAGCCCGAGCCGTCCGGTCGGCCCGTCGGGGGAGTAGAGCTTGTCGATGCAGAACTCCGCCCGGTGCGTGTTGCCGGTGATGTCCACCAGCAGGTTGCGCAGCAGGCGATCGACCAGTTGCGGATCCGGCGCGGCGGATGACCGCAACCGCTCCAGTTGCTGGAACGCGATTTCCAGCTCGTAGAGGCTGGTCTCCCGCGCCTCGTCCACGCGCGGTGCCTGGCTGGTGGGTCCGACGTAGGTGCCGGAGAAGAGAAATGAGAGCGCGGGATGGTTCTGCCAGTAGGTGATCAGGCTCGCCATCACTTCGGGCCGTCGCAACAGCGGGCTTTCTGCCGGCGTTACTCCGCCGAGCGTGATGTGGCTGCCGCCGCCGGTGCCGGTCCGGCGGCCGTCGCGCCGGAATTTCTCCGCAATGAGCCCGAGTTGGCGCGCCTCTTCGTACACGGTGCCGGTGATTTCCGCGAGATCGTCCCAGCTCGCAGCGGGGTGCACGTTGACTTCGATGACGCCGGGGTCCGGCGTCACCTTGAGCACCAGCACTTCGCTGTCGTATGGGGGTTCGTAGCCTTCCGGCAGGACCGGGAGGGCCAGTTCGCGCGCGCTCTGCTCGATCGCGGAGATGAGCGCCACGTAATCCTGCAACGCATCGACCGGCGGCAGGAACACGTGGAGCCGGCCAGCGCGCGCTTCCACGCACAACGCAGTTTGCACCGGCTCGCCATCAGGCAAGGTGTCGAGCGGCAGCCGGAAACCGATGGGTGAATCGCCCGCCACCAGGTACAGCCGCTCGCGCCGTAGCGTCCAGCGGCTGCTGCGCCACTGGGCCGCCGCTCCGTCTGCAATGTCGAGCGGCAGGGCGTAGCCCGCAACGCTGCCGAGGCCCTGTCTCAGCAGGCGCGCCAGCCGCGCGCGCTCCAGATCGTCGCCTAGATCGTTGCGCAAGGGATCGAAATCCTTCGGCAGGCGGCTTTCCAGGTCGAGCGCCGGCCACGGGTCCTCGTAGGCCGGCACGGTGAAATCGGCTGCCACTCCCAGCTTCGCCGCAATCGCCGCGATCAGGCGCTGCGCATGCCCGGCGTCATAAGATGTGGCGCCGGCATCGCCCGCAATGAGGGCGGGGTCCTGCCACAGCGGCTTGCCGTCTCGCCGCCAGAATATGCCGAGCGCCCAGCGCGGCAGGGGTTCGCCCGGGTACCACTTGCCCTGCCCGAAATGCAGGAACCCACCCGGCGCGAAGCGGATCTGCAGCCGGCGCAGCAACTGCTCCGCCAGGCGACGCTTGTCCGGGCCCATCGCGGTGAAGTTCCACTCGAGTGCATCGCCGCCAGTGGCCGCGACAAAGGTCGGTTCGCCCCCCTGCGTGAGACGTACTTCGAGTGCCTGCAGGCTGGCGTCCACGCGGCGGCCCAGCGCGTTGATGGCGCGCCACTGCGCTTCGGTATAGGGTGAGTTCACGGCAGCCGCGTGACCGACATCGAGAAGTCCATCTGCGTGCGGCAGGGCTCGACCGTTCCGGTTACCGGCGCGGCCAGCGCGGGCGTGCTGCCCCGCGCGAGCGGAATGTGGCCCTCCGCGGCGAGCAGCCCCGAGGTGGGATCGAAGCCGATCCAGCCGGCGCCTGGCAGGTACGCTTCGCACCAGGCGTGGAGGTCGGCGCTGTCGATTTTCGGGGCATCGGGTTTATCGCCTGCGAGCTGGACCAGGTAGCCGGACACGAATCTCGCGGCGACGCCCAGGTGGCGCAGGACCTGCACCAGCAGCCAGCCGCTGTCGCGGCACGAGCCCCGTCCCAGCCGCAGAGTGTCTTCGCACAGCTGCACCCCATGCTCCATGCGCGTGACATAGGCAACTTCCTGACTCAGTTGCTGGTTGATCCGCGTCAGGAGTTCGACCGTGCCGCGCGGGCCCGATATCTGTGCAGCTTGATAGCCCGTCAGCCAGCGCTGAAGCTGCTCGCCGTTCTCGGCGGGCGCGAGGAAGGGCGCGAGGTCCGGTCGGGCCGCATCGGGGTAGTGGAACGGAGAGCGCTCGGCGCCGGGTTCGACCAGGAAATCGAACGGGTTGATCGGCGCGAGATCGGCGATCAGCTCAACTTCGATCTCCAGCTCCCGGATCTTCTCCAGGAACAGCACGCGCGCAACCGGGTTGCCGGCCGCGTCGTGGTGCCAGCTCATCGTGTGCTGCGCCGGTCGTACCGCAAGGGCGTAGGAGGTCACCGCCGTGCGGCAGACCGGCGCGGGTTTCAGCCGGATCTCGTGCGGTCCGAGCGCGACCGGCCGGTCGTAACGGTAGCCGGTGCGGTGCTGCAGGGCGACGAGGACGCTCATGCCGCGCGCCGCGGCAGCGCCCGTGGAGAACTCACACGGAGCTCGAGACATCCCAGTCGGGGTTGGGCAGTTGCGCGAATACCCTGCGCAGACCTTCTCCCCACTGGTTGTGGATCATCGTGAAGTACTCGTCGCTTTCCTCGATGTGGCGCTGGAAGCCGACGCGCAGGCTGTTGCGGTTGTAGATCAGGAGGTCGATCGGCAGGCCGACCGAGATGTTGCTGCGCATCGTCGAATCGAACGATACCAGCACGCACTTGGTCGCCTCCAGCAGGCCGGTGCCGGCCTTGACTACGCGGTCGATCACCGGCTTGCCGTACTTGCTCTCGCCGATCTGGATATAGGGCGTCTCGCGGGTCGCCTCGATGAAATTGCCCTCGGTGTAGAGGTTGAACAGCCGCTGCTGCTCGCCGCGGATCTGGCCGCCGATGATGAAGGAAACGCTGCCGTCCACGTTGCTCTGCTGCAGGTAGGCGCCGTCGCGCTTTCGCACCTCGCGCAGGGCGGCTCCGACGAGCTCCGCCACCTCGTACATCGAATTGACGTTCATCACGGTCCTCTGCAAGTTCGGGTCGCGTGCATGCTGGTCGAGCAGGCTGATCGTGCTCTGCGATACCGACAGGTTGCCTGAGGAAAGGATCACGATGACGCGCTCGCCTTCCGCCGCGAAGAGATGCGTCTTGCGGTAGCTCGAGACGTGGTCCACGCCGGCATTGGTGCGCGAATCCGACGCGAACACCATGCCGGCATCCAGCATGACTCCAACGCAATAGGTCATTTATTGTGCGTCCGTTCAGTGACTTGCAGCGGGCTAGCTTATGGTAAACAGCATGGCCTGACAAGCTGACTAACCCTGGGGCAAGGCAGCGGCGCTTTGCTGCTGTTGCTGGCGCGGATAGACCGGCACCAGGAAGTGCTGGTTGATCTCGTCGCCGAGGAGAGAGAGTTTGTCGAGCACGCCCATCAGGTATTCGTGCAGGCCGAGCTTGATGATGTGCTCGGTGCGCCCGAACCGCAGTTGCGCGTTCAACTCGCCGGCCAGGCGCTCCGGCTCGCGCGAAGACGTGTCGCAGAGCCCGCGCAGGATATCGTAGATCTCCCTGGTGCACGCGTGCAGCGAGCGCGGCACGTCGTCGCGAAGGATCAGCAGCTCAGCCACCTTCATCGGCGTGATCACGTCCCGGTAGACCTTGCGGTACGAATCGAACGCGCTGACCGAGCGCAGCAGCGCGCCCCACTGGTAATAGTCCACCGCGCCGCCGACGTCGAACACGCTCGGCAGGAGCGTGTGGTACTTGACGTCGAGTATGCGCGCCGTATTGTCGGCGCGCTCCAGGAACGTGCCGAGCCGGAGGAACTGGTAGGCCTCGTCGCGCAGCATGGTGCCGAAGGTGACGCCGCGGAACTGGTGGGAGCGCATCTTCACCCAGTCGAAAAACTCGCTGATGCCGTGGCTGAACAGGCTCTCGTTGGTGCGGTTACGCATCTCCAGCCACAGCCCGTTGATGTCCTCGTACATTTCCGAGGTGATCGCGCCGCGCACGGTGCGCGCGTTCTCGCGCGCGGACTGAACGCAGGAGTAGATGCTCGAGGGATTGGCGGGGTCGAGCGCCATCCAGCGCAGCACGCGCTCCGAGGTGAGCGCGCCGCTGTAGCGCTCGTAATAGGTCGTGGCGTGGCCGGTGATGATCAGCGGCAGCGCCCACGGGTCGGCCCACGCCTGGTCCGGCGTGCGGTAC
The DNA here is from genome assembly GCA_964498105.1 of uncultured Streptomycetaceae bacterium. Taxonomy (GTDB): domain Bacteria; phylum Pseudomonadota; class Gammaproteobacteria; order Burkholderiales; family SG8-41; genus SG8-41. Next base: position 3,693 of record CAZCGD010000205.1, on the reverse strand, counting down.
GGCAGCAGCGACATGCGGTGGGTCACGTCCAGCACGCGCGCCGTGTTCTCCGCGCGCTCGATGTGGCGCGACATCCAGTAGAGGTTGTTGGCGGCGCGACTTAACATACAAGGCAAAAGTTTAAAGGCAAAAGGAAGACCCGTGTCGCAGAGAACTTGCTTCGTGGTTTTGTGCGTTCATCTTTTGCCTTTTGCCTTTTGCCTTTTGCCTTTTGCCTTCTGCCTTATCCTTCCAATACCCAAGTGTCCTTGGTGCCGCCGCCCTGCGACGAGTTCACCACCAGCGAGCCTTCGCGCAGCGCGACCCGCGTCAGCGCGCCGGGCACGACCGATACGCGCTTGCCGGAGAGAACGTAGGGGCGAAGGTCCACGTGTCGCGGCGCGAGCCCGGTGCCGCAGAACGTGGGGCAGGCGGAGAGGGCGAGCGTGGGCTGGGCGATGTAGTTGCCGGGGTTCTGCAGGATGCGCTTGCGGAACGCCTCGATTTCGTCGCGGGTCGCGGCGGGACCCACCAGCATGCCGTAGCCGCCCGAGCCCTGGACCTCCTTCACGACCAGTTCCGGCAGGCGGGAGAGGACGTGCTTGCATTCCTCCTCCTTGCGCAACTGCCAGGTCGGCACGTTCTGCAGGATTGGGGCTTCGCCCAAATAAAATTGGATCATCTCCGGCACGTAGACGTAGGTGGACTTGTCGTCCGCCACCCCGGTGCCGATGGCATTGGCGAGCGTCACCCGCCCCGCGCGGTAGGCGGCGAACAGCCCGGGCACGCCGAGGATCGAATCCGGACGGAAGGCGAGGGGATCGAGAAAATCGTCGTCGACGCGGCGGTAGATTACGTCCACGCGCTGCGGGCCGCGGGTCGTGCGCATGTAGACGGTGTTGTCGGCGACGGTCAAGTCCTGGCCCTCGACCAGTTCGACGCCCATCTGCAAGGCAAGAAAGGCGTGTTCGAAATAGGCGCTGTTGTAGGGGCCGGGCGTCAGCACCACCACCGTCGGGTCCGCCCGGCCGGCGGGCGCGACGACGCGCAGGTTGTCGAGCAGCAGGTCGGTGTAGTGATCCACCGGCGCGATCGCCATGCGGGAGAACAACTCGGGGAACAACCGCATCATCATCTTGCGGTTCTCCAGCATGTAGGACACCCCGGACGGCGTCCTCAGGTTGTCCTCCAGCACGTAGAATTCCTCGGCGCCGGTTTGCACCACGTCCACGCCGGCGACGTGCACGTAGACGTCCCCCGGCACATCGAAGCCGCGCATCTCGGGGCGGTAGAGTTTGTTGCCCAGTACGTGTTCAGCGGGAATGATGCCGGCGCGGAGTATTTCCTGCCCGTGGTAGATGTCCTTCAGGAAGGCGTTCAGGGCGCGGAGCCGCTGGCACACTCCGTCGTCGATCTTCTTCCACGCTCCGGGCTGCATGATGCGGGGGATGATGTCGAACGGGATGGCGCGCTCGACGCCGGATTCGTCGCCGTAGACCGCGAACGTGATGCCGAGGCGGGTATAGAGCGCGTCGGCCTCGCGCTGCTTCTGCAGCAGGTACTCGACCGCCGTGCCGTTGAGCCACTCGGCGTACGGGCCGTAATGCGGGCGCGCGCCGCCATCGGCTTCGTACATCTCGTTATAAAATGCGCGTCCGTTCATGTCCCTGCAATGGCTCCAAGATACGCCTGAAATCGGCGCGGAGCGCAGCCTTTTCACCCGGTGAGGGTAAGCGTGAGGCCCAGCGCTGGCGCGCAGTGATGAGTGCCGAGGCGGGCTGGCTTCGCTATGCTACTCGGTGAATGTCAGAGTCAAGCCTACCACTCCCGGCAAGCCTTCGTAGAGCGAGGACCAGGTTTCGCCGGGCCGGATCGGCAGCGCCGCGGTGAGGGTGCCGGTGGTGATGATTTCTCCCGCGGCCAGCGGCTCGGACTGCGGTTGGCGCGACAGCACTTCGGCGAGGTGAGCGAGTGCCGAGAGCGGGTGGCCGAGCGCGTTGGCGCCGACGCCGCGGTCCGCTACTGCGCCGTTGCAGCTGAGCGTCACGTGGCAGTCACGCAACTGCGTGGCCAGCGCCGGGATCTCCGTGGGGCGAAGCTGACACGGGGTGCCGACGATCAACCGCCAGTGCAGGGAGAAATCCGCGGCCGCATCGGCCGGGCCGAACTTCCAATCGGCAAAATGGCAGTCCACGATTTCGAAGCTCGGGGCGTACCATTCGATCGAGCGCAGGACCATCTCGGGATCGCTGCGACCGGCGGGCAGCGGCGCGTTGAGCTTGAAGGCGATCTCGGGCTCCAATCGGGGCCGCACGCTGCCCGTGAGCGAGACGGTGGCGGGATGGTTGGTGGCATGCACCAGCGTATGGTCGTAAACGTGCGCCCAGATCGGGGCGGTGGCGCCGTACTCGGCCCAGATATTGCGGTTGGTGAAGCCGATCTTGCGGCCCATCGCCCGCTCGCCGCGAGCGCGGCGCAGCTTCAGGATTTCGGCGGCCACCGCGTACCCCTGTTCCCAACCAAAACCGGGATTGTGCTCGACGATAGACGGAATCGTCCCGCCCCGGTCGAGGGCATCGAGCAACTCCCGTGCAATCTCTTTCTTGTTCATATCGAAATGCCAAAAAGCTGAACCACTAAGGACACGAAGGACACAAAGGATAGACAGGAATGAAAACGATCTTTGCCTGATCTATATTGAAGCCTTCGTGTCCTTCGTGTCCTTTGTGGTTTAAGATTTTCGCTCTTGCTTGGCGTCTTGGCGGCTGTCTTATCACTTCGCGCAGCGAAAACCGATATTGTGATGCCCCGAGGCCGGGTTGCGCGAAAGATTGCGCCCGCGCTGCGTGGTCGTGATTTCCCCGGCTGGTGAATCGTGTCCGCCGCCGCGTGTGCCACGCACTGGACCCGCCGCCAGCTCCTCGCGACCGTCATTCGCGTCATAAGGGTAGGGCCGATAGGCGCTCGATACCCACTCCCAGGCGTTCCCTGCCATATCCTGCGCGCCGTACGGACTTGCGCCGGCGGCGAATCCGTCCACTGGCGCGGTTTCGTTATAGCGTGCCGCAAACTGCGCGCGCGAGCGATCGGGCGCGGAGTTTCCCCAAGGGTAACGCCGGCCATCGGTTCCGCGCGCCGCCTTCTCCCATTCCGCTTCGGTCGGCAGCCGCGTCCCGCGCCACGCGCAATAGTCACGCGCGCCGGCCCAGGAGACTTCCACTACCGGGTGGCGGTCGTAGCCGTGGTCCGCCGTCCACTTCGCGCCGGCGCGATGTACGCGCGCATCGGGATCGTCGAGGTCGAACAGCCTCTCCCGCGCGGCGTTGAAAGGCCCCATTGCATTCAGGAATTCGGCGAACTCGGCATTGGTCACCGGGTGCCGGTCGACGGAGAAAGCGGGCAGGGTTACGCGGTGCGCGGGACGCTCATCGGTGGGGCCACTGTCGCTGCCCATGATGAATGCTCCGGCCGGAACCGTGACCATGTCCTGCGCCGCATGCAGCACTGACGCGAGCGCAAGGCCAAGCGCCAGCGCCGCCCACGATCGCGGGTAATGGGTAGCTTTGTTGTACAAGTCCATGATTTTATTTGAACCGACCCTGGCGTTCCGCTACAATCCGTGCTTCCCAGGCGCGTAGCTCAGTTGGCTAGAGCGCATCCTTGACATGGATGAGGTCGTTGGTTCGATTCCAATCGCGCCTACCAATTGTTAAA
>CAZCGD010000204.1:0-4068 GCA_964498105.1 uncultured Streptomycetaceae bacterium | reverse complement strand
TTCAACACCTCGGCCATCTTGCCCGCCACCAGGTCGGCGTTGATGTTGTAGGTCTCGCCTTTTTTGCCCACGCCGAGCGGCGCGATCACCGGGATGACATTGTGGGTGTGCCGCCGGTGCACGATCTCCGGGTCGATGCTGTCGACCTCACCCACCTGCCCGATGTCGAGCATCTCGTCGGAATCGGCGGCGCTGCGCACCAGCAGCTTCTTGGCGCGGATCAGCCCGCCGTCCATCCCGGTCAGACCGACCGCGCGGCCGCCGTGCTGATTGATGAGATTGACGATTTCCTTGTTGACCTGGCCGCCGAGCACCATCTCGACGACGTCCATGGTCTCGGCGTCGGTCACCCGCATGCCCTGGATGAACTCGCCCTTCTTGCCAAGTTGCTTGAGCAGTTCGTCGATCTGCGGCCCCCCGCCGTGCACTATCACCGGGTTCATGCCGACGAGCTTCAACAGCACCACGTCGCGCGCGAAGCTCTTCTTGAGCCGGTCCTCGGTCATCGCGTTACCGCCGTACTTGATGACGATGGTCTTGCCGTGAAAACGCTGGATGTACGGCAGCGCCTCGGCGAGGATCTTCGCTCTGTCGGCGGCAGTGGTGCCGGTGAGGGCCATGGCGTTCTCGGTCAATCCTGTTGGTCGCCGGCTATTCTACAAAAAAAGCGGCAGGCCTGTGAGCCTGCCGCCTTTTTTTATCACCCGCAGGTCGCACAACCGCGTCGGCGGTCAGTGGTGGTGCGCTTTGGCGTCCGCGTCGCGCACCTCGGCGCGCACGGTGAACACGGACCGGCTGCCCGAGTCGAGCTGCAGCACGGTCAGCGTGACCGGCACTTTGTCGCCGCGCTGCAGCGGCTGCTTGAGGTCGATCAGCATGACGTGCAGTCCAGCGGGCGCGAGCTTCACCGTCGTACCCGCGGGCAGCTGGATACTCTCGAGCGGCCGCATCTTCATGATGCCGTCTTCCAGCGCCATCCTGTGGAGCTCGGCGCGGGCCGCGACCGGGCTCGCGACCGCAACCAGCGCGGAATTGGTGCGACTGGCGATCTCCATGTAGACCCCAGCCACCTTCTGGCCGGGGGCCGGAGCGCGCACCCAGGCGTCCTTCACGCTGGCGGGTTGCGCCTGCGCCGTCGCGGCCAGCACCGCGCAACCCGCCGCGAGAGCGGCCCGCGCCCAAATGCCTGACATCCCGGATCTCCCGAAAAGGGCGGATTGTTCCATCGGCGCCGCGCCAGCGCAAGTGCGGACGCCGCGTGACTCCACTTTGCTATAATCGCCGCGCTCATGCGCCTGCTACTACTGATCCTGCTGGTCCTCGCCGGTTCCCCGCTCCTCGCGCAACAACCAGAGCTGCCGCCAGCACCGGCCGTCGCGGCCCGCGCCTACCTGCTGCTCGACTTCAACAGCGGGCAGGCGCTGGTCTCGCACAATCCGCAGGAACGCGTTGAGCCGGCCTCGCTCACCAAGCTGATGACGGCCTACGTCACGTTCACCGCGTTGAAACAGAAGCGGATTCGCCTCGACCAGGCGGTGACGGTGTCGGAGTTCGCGTGGCGCGCCGAGGGCTCGCGCATGTTCATCGAGCCGAGGAAGCCGGTGACCGTCGACGCGCTGATCCGCGGCATGATCGTGCAATCCGGCAACGATGCCTGCATCGCGCTCGCCGAACTGATTGCCGGCGGCGAGGAGGCGTTCGCCCGGATCATGAACAGCGAGGCGCAGCGGCTGGGCCTGAAGCACACGCAGTTCGTCAATGCGACCGGCCTGCCGCACGCGCAGCACTACTCCACGGCGCAGGACCTCGCCGCGCTCGCGAGCGCGGTCATCCGCGATTTCCCGGAGTATTACCCGCTTTATTCGCAGAAGGAATACCGATACAACAACATCACGCAAGCCAACCGCAACCGCCTGCTGTGGGCCGATCCTTCGGTCGACGGCATGAAGACCGGCTACACGGCGAACGCGGGATACTGCCTGATCACCTCGGCGCGGCGCGGCGAGCGGCGCCTGGTCTCGATCGTCGTCGGCGCGGCCAATGAGACGGCGCGCGCGACGGAAAGCCAGAAGCTGCTGAACCACGGCTTCCTGGCCTACGACGGCGTCCGCCTCTATTCGGGCAGGCAATCCGTCGCCACTCTGCCGGTCTTCAAGGGCACGGCCAACAGCGTTCCAGCCGGCTTCATCGCCGACCTCCACCTTGCCGTGCCCAGGGGCAACTACGACAAGTTGAAAGCCTCCATCGAGAGCATGCAGCCGCTGCTCGCGCCGATCACCGTCGGGCAGAGCATCGGCACGATGAAATTCACGCTCGACGGCAAGCCGTTCCGAGAGATCCCGGTGGTGGCGCTGGAGAGCGTGCCCATCGCGGGCATCCTCGGACGCGGCTGGGACACGTTGCGGCTGTTATTCCGATAAAATGCCGCATAAAACGCCGCTTGAGAGCGGCGTTTTATGAAGTGTAGACTAAGCGTGTCGCTGGACAAAAAATGCTGACAATGGACGCCATATGAGCGACACGGTTTATCTCAACGGCGAGTTCATGCCGTCCGACCAGGCCCGCATCTCGCCGCTCGATCGCGGGTTCATATTCGGCGACGGCGTCTACGAAGTGATACCGGCCTATTCGCGGCGCCCGTTCCGCCTGCCCGAGCACCTGCGGCGGCTGCAGCGCAGCCTCGATGCGATCCGGCTCGCCAACCCCATGCCGGACGCAGAGTGGACGCGCCTCATCCACGACCTGATCGGGCGTCATGCCGGCGAGGACCAGTCGGTCTACCTCCAGGTAACGCGCGGCGTGGCGAAGCGCGACCATGCCTTTCCCTCCAGGGAGACGATGCCGACGGTGTTCATGATGTCCAACCCGCTGGTGACCCCGTCCCGGGAAATGGTGGACGCCGGGGCCACGGCCGTCACCGCCACCGATTTCCGCTGGTTGCGCTGCGACATCAAGGTGACATCGCTGCTCGCCAACTGCCTCCTGCGCCAGCACGCGGCGGACGCCGGCGCGGATGAAGTGGTGATGTTCCGCGACGGTTACCTCACCGAGGGCTCGTCGAGCAACGTGTTTGCCGTGAAAATGGGCGTGCTGCTCGCGCCGCCGAAGAACCATCTCGTGCTGCCCGGCATTACCTACGACGTGGTGCTGGAATTGGCCGCCCTCAAGAAGGTGCCGGTGGCGGTGCGCGAGGTCACCGAGAGCGAGGTGCGCGGCGCGGACGAGCTGTGGCTCACCTCGTCATCCAGGGAAGTGCTCGCCATCACCAGGCTCGACGGCAAGCCCGTCGGCAGCGGCAGGCCGGGCCCGGTATTCAGGACGGTCCATGAGGCGTTTCAGGAGTTCAAGCGCAAAATCATGCGCCAGGCGGCCTAGGCCGAGGCACATGCCCGAGACGTCACTGCTTGATTACCCCTGCGACTTCCCGATCAAGATCCTCGGACACACGCAGGCCGGGTTCGCGCAGGCCATACTCGAAATCGTCCGGCGCCACGTCCCCGATTTCGACAGCGCGAGCATCGAGCTGCGGGCCAGCAAGCGCCGGAAGTACCTGAGCCTGACCTGCACCGTCCGCGCCGCCTCGCGCGAGCAGCTCGACGGCCTCTACCGCGAACTGTGCGACCACCCGATGGTGGTGATGGTGCTCTAACGGCCGTGAATGGTGAATGGTGAATGGAAAAAGCTGAGCCCGCTTGCCAGTCACCGCTCACAGCCTACTGCTTCTTCGAGCCCTTCTTTTTCTTGTTTCTGCCCGGCCGCGTCTTGCCATGACTGCCGCGGAACAGCTTGCCGCGGCGCGTGCGCTGGTCACCTTTGCCCATCTTGTTTCTCCTGTAAGTCAAAAACCTGCGCCATTGTACAACGCGCGCGCTCTTATTTGCGCTTGCGAATGGTTTCCAGCTCGGCGGCATAGACCCTGGCAAGGTCCGCGTCCGCTCCCTTCAGTGTCTCCGGCACGCGCTGGCACTGTGCGCGCAACTCGTCGGCGCCCAGCGCCACGAGCAGGTCCCGGTACTCCTTGCGCTGCAGGAGTATCTCGCCTTCGTACTTGCCGAGGTTGCGCACGTA